>JBKJQM010000335.1:0-5188 GCA_046594005.1 Mycobacteriales bacterium | reverse complement strand
GGAGGCGAGGGACCCGGCAGACGCCGACGTCGACGCCAGGTTCCTGCTGGCGAACGAGCGGACGCTGCTCGCGTGGGTGCGGACTGCGTTGACGCTCCTGGCGGGCGGTGTGGGCGTCGAAGGGCTCGCGAGGGGGCTGTCGGGGCGCACCGCCATCGCTTCTGTGCTCGTCGTGGCTGGTGCCGGTGCTGCCGCCACCGGGGCGCAGCGACATGCCGTGGCGGACCGGGCGCTCCGCTCCGGAGCCCTGCCACGCACGGGCGCGGCGCCGTACGTCCTTGCGCTCGGCGTGGCAGGACTCGGAGCGGTGCTGCTGCTCGCCATGCTCCTCGCCCGTTAGAGGCCGCAGACGCGTGTTCTGAAGGGCGACTGGTGCCGTCTCCGTCGCGAAGAGCATGCGATTCGCATGGGTTGGGGTGAGTGGGGAACACACCGCACATGCGCGCGCTGACCGTCCGCCCAGGTACCCCGAACACCGCTGCGCTGTGCGAGACCAACCCGCCAGTCGACGACGAGGAAACGGTGCTCGTCTCGACGATCGCGGTCGGGCCGCTCGACCAGCGTGGCGTCCTCCCGTTCCAGCCGCTGCTGCACCGAGTGGCGACCGGGCTGACGACGCTGGCGACGGGAAGCACGCGGGACCGGGCGTTTCCGCAGGTCCCTGGGTCTCGGCTGAACCCGGCCGCCGTGCCCGCGCCGTCAGAGGGAGTCCGCGGGTGAGCGCGCTGACGACCGTCGGTTACGCAGCGGGCGCGTCCCTGCCGCTGCTGGCCGGCGCGGTGACAGCGGTGATCCGTCCTGCGCCCCGCAAGCTCGTCGCCACGGCGCTGGCGTTCGCGGCAGGTGCTCTCATCGCCGCCGTCGCGTACGACCTGTTCGAGCAGAGCTCCCGTGGCGGCGGTGCCGTGCGTGCCGGCCTCGGATTCGCCGCTGGAGCGATCGTGTTCGTCCTGGCGGACACGGTGCTCGTCCGCCGATCCGGCGCGCACCCGACCGGGCTGGCCCTGCTCGCGGGCGTGACGCTGGACGGGATCCCGGAGAACACGGCGCTGGGGGTCTCGCTCAACGCCTCGGGAAGCCTGGCGCTGCTGGTGGCAGTGTTCGTCAGCAACTACCCGGAGGCCTTGGCCGGCGCTGCCAGCATGCTCGACCAGGGCCGCTCACGGCGCGCGGTGCTGCTGGCCTGGGGTGGAGCGACGGTGCTGCTGGCTGCAGCGGTCATCGTCGGACGGTACGCGTTCGCGGGCGCCTCACCGGAGCAGCTGTCGCTGCCGCTGGCGTTCGCAGCCGGTGCCGTCCTGACCTCGGTCATCGACACGCTGGCGCCGGAGGCCTTCAAGGACGGCGGCCCGTTGGTCGCACTCGCCAGCGCGGCCGGCTTCGTGCTCGCTCATCAGCTCAGCGCCTGAACCTCGGGCCTGCAACCGGTCCTGGTGGCGCGCAGCTGCAGCCGGCCAGTGCTCGCCCTCGAGGTGCGTCGGATCCGCGCAGACCAACGGGTGCGGCGGCGGGCCTCTGCGTCCGTAGAGGGCGGTGACGCCGACCAGTGTGATCAGCAGGATCACCAGGTCCAGCAGCGGGCGTGCGTGATCTGGTCGTGCAACGCGCCACCGATGGCCTCGCTGCCTCAGGGGTCTCGGGCAGCTGACCTGCCGGTCGTCGTTTCCCGGCCCACGGACCCAGGCGCTTCGCAAGGTCCAGCTAGGGCCGTTCGTCCGCGTGCTCTGGGGAGGCGTGTGCGCTGAAGGCCGCCAGCGCACGGGTGGCCCGAACGGCATCATCACGCCGCATCCGCCGCAGCACCGACAGCACCGCGTCCTGGCGGGCAGTCATGACCGAGTCCACGAACTCCTGCCCGGCGTCGGTGAGGCAGATGAGCGTGCGTCGCTTGTCGTCGGGATCGCGCTCCTTCTGCGCAAGCCCTTTGCGCACCAGCTGGTCGGTCGCGCGGGTGACGGTGGACTGATGGACCCCGACGTCCACTGACAGTGCGGTGGTCGGGCGGGGGCCGTCGAACGCCAGGATGACCAGGCACCGGTACTGCACCAACGTCAGCTCAGTGCCGTGGTCGCCCATGACGCGGGTCGTGATGGCGACCAGAGCCCGAGAGGCCGCGACGAGCTCGGCGGCCATCTCCTCGAGTACGTCTGCCATAGCGCTCCTTCGCACGCTTGGGCGGGGCCCGGTTGGTGCCGTGCCCAGTCAAGGTCGGATCGACCGGGTCTCGCCGAAGTGGTAGCGGCCGTTGGTGTCTTCGGACGCATCGGGTCCACCGGCAGGTGCCAGGTGGCGAAGCCGTCGTAGCCGTTCTCGTCCATCTCAGCACTCCCGTCGTCAGCCGACGGCGTCGCGTCGGACCACGGCGTGTCCACATCGACCTTGCCGTCGTCGATGACGCTTGCGGGCCCTGCGCTCCGCTCCGTCGTTCACCGTGTACGTCGGCATCGCGTCCTCCCCGATCGTCGGCTGGTGGCAGGTGCGATCAGCGGCGCGGACTCGCGCTGCCGATGAAGAGGGCGGGGTTCGCGGTGAACACCTCGCGGCATCCGGACGAGCAGAAGGCGTAGTCGTGTCCTGCCGCCGTCACGTGGTGAGGCCCGCCGCGCTCGACACTCATGAGGAAGATGTTGAGAACGGTCGTGAAGCTCCCCTCGAAGCGCGTCATCGCGATCCCGTCCGGTCGGCCGGTGAACGGGATGCGCAGCAGCAGGAACTGCGGATCGGATCTGACGTCGGCGTCAGCCAGGGCTGTCGTCGGACTGTCACAGTCGAGCAAGCAGGGCATCGACCCCTTGTCACTCTCGTGACATCGACCCTCTGGACGGGGTGCCGCCGGCGCCCCAGGGAAGGCGAGGGCTGCGTGACGTCGAGGCCGGGGACCACCCGACGCCGACCGCGCGCGTCCCACCGCACGGCTCAGGAGGCCGCATGTCCCGACGACGAACACACCTCCCCTGGAACCGGCGCTGGGCGTCACGAGGAGCCATCAGCATGGCTCCGGCTGGGGCGCTCCTGTCGCTGGTCGGAGCGCTGCTCGTGTTCCGCGAGCCCTCACCGGCACTGCTCGCCTACCTCGTCGGTGGTGCTGTCGCCGCTGCGACCGGGTTGGTCGTCGGCGGGATCGCCGGCGGGGTAGTGCGCCGGCCGCGCTCTCGGGTGTCACCAGGCCCGAGTGCTGCAGGACGTCGAACGGCGATCTGGCGGCGACACCGGGTACCTGCCCGGCGCGCGTCACCCAGGGTGATGTCCGAACTGCATCCATGCGAATCGCATGATCTGGTCCGGCCGCGGGAAGCCAGGCCCTATGTGCGGGCAACCGGGTGAACACCCGAGAACGAGCGGCCGACGTGACCGGATCAGACCACTGGTGAGTGTGTCCAGGCCCGTCGCGTCGGCTGTACGACGTGTCACCGATCGGACCTGCGTCGGCCGTCCCGAGCAGGCAGGGGCCTTCCCAGATGCCGCGCAGCCCGACGGCGCGCGACCGAGGAGATCCTGCCCGGACCGACCGTGGCCGTTCCACCGCGTCGACCTGGCCCTCGCCCGGGACGTGCGCGCCGGAGACATCGACGTCGCGTTCGCGTTCCGCGAAGCCAGCTCCCGCACCATCGGCGTTCCTGTTGAGCTGGTGCAGGCCGAGGACGACGACGCCGAGTGCGAGCCTGTCTGATGGGCGCTGGCGCGCCTCGCGGGGCACCTCCGCCACTGCCGGCCGTGCTCCGCACCGCATCGGCCGCCGGAGCTGGTTCGTGACTCGTCGCCCGTGGGCCCGGGTGGTGTCGCCGCCCCGGTCGGCCGAAGCTCAACGACGAGGAGCCGTGGACGCAGCCCGGCGGCCACAGCGACACCCGCGTCTCGGCGAACAGCGTCTGCTGCAGCCGCGGGAGGTGCTGCCGGTCGTCGTCGCGGCGGTCATCCTGGTGACGGTCGTGGTCGCCGATGCGGCCACTGCCCGCGGGACCGTGCTCATCAGCCTCGTCGTGACCGCGCCGCTGCTCGTCGCTGCCTTCACCCGACCGGGGGTGACTGCCGCGGTAGGCGCCGTGTCGGTCGCTGCCGCCGCCGTGCGCCTGCCCCTGGACGGATCGGCAACGTCAACGAGATCGTCCGGATCACGTCCATCTCCGCCAGCTCGTTGCTGGCGGTGTTCATCGCGGGGCGGCGCGAAGCGCGCGAGCGACAGCTGTCTGCGATGACGAAGGTGGCGGACGTGGCGCAGAACGCCATCCTGTGGCCGGTTCCCGAGCGTGTCGCCGACCTCGACGTAGAGGCCAGGTACGTGTCAGCGACAGCGTCCGCGAGGATCGGCGGCGATCTGTACGAGGTCGTGGACTCGCCGTTCGGCGTTCGGATCATCATCGGTGACGTGCGTGGCAAGGGCCTGCCGGCCGTGCGTCTCGCCGCGGCCGTCCTCGGTTGCTTCCGGGAGGCAGCGCACGACCGCGAAGACCTCCAACACGTGGTCATGGCACTGGACCGCACGGTTGCCCGACTGGCCTCCGGCGAGGACTTCGTCACCGCGACGGTCCTCCAGCTGCAGGGCCATGAGGGGCAGATCGTGTCCTGCGGCCACCCAGCGCCGTTCCTGTCGACCAGCGCAGGCAGCGCCACGCTCGAGGCCGCGTCGGCAGATCTACCGCTCGGGCTCGGCGCCGGTGACGGGAGCTGCCCCACGCGCTTCTGCCTGCCGAACGGGGGGCGCTTGCTGCTGCACACCGACGGTCTGCTGGAAGCGCGCAACGCGGAAGGCGAGTTCTTCCCGGCCAGCCGACGCTTCGACGAGCTGGCGAGGCACGACATGGCTGACGTCCTTGACGATCTGCTGGGGCAGCTGTCGGCATGGTGCGGTGGCCAGATCGCCGACGACGTGGCGCTGCTTCTGCTCGAGCGACGACCCGACCACCGCCGGGGCATCGTCCGGCCCGCGTGAACCGGGGACCCGGTCGCTGATGGCCAAGCGGCGCAGCCACACCGACCGACCTTCACGTGGCGGCCGGTCACCCGGCTCGTGGGGCAGAGCCCAGGTCGAGTGCGGTGGAGTCTGCCCATGATCTTGAGATCTAGGGCTCCGCGCATCAGGTGGTCAAGGCCGACACCGCCCCTGACCTGCGGATTTCGTGGGGTGAGTGACGGGGCTCGAACCCGCGACAACCGGGATCACAACCCGGTGCTCTACCAGCTGAGCTAC
>JBKJQM010000263.1:0-2636 GCA_046594005.1 Mycobacteriales bacterium | reverse complement strand
CTCGCGGAGGTCGCTGATCTGCGGCTTCTTGTCGGTGCGCTGCTCGGCGCCGCGGTTGAGCTGGCTCATCGCGATCACCGGGATCTCGAGCTCCTTGGCCAGCAGCTTCAGCGAGCGTGACAGCTCGGAGACCTCCTGCTGGCGGCTCTCGGCCTTCTTGTTGCCGCTCATCAGCTGGAGGTAGTCGATGACGATGAGCTTGAGGTCATTGCGCTGGCGCAGCCGGCGGGCCTTGGCGCGGATCTCCATCATCGTGAGGTTCGGCGAGTCGTCGATGTAGAGCGGCGCCTCCGCGACCTCGCCCATCCGCCGGGCCAGGCGTGCCCAGTCGTCGTCGGTCATCGTGCCGGAGCGCATGTGGTGCAGCGGCACCCGCGCCTCGGCGGACAGCAGGCGCATGGTGATCTCGGTCTTGCTCATCTCGAGCGAGAAGATCGCCGACGGCATCCCGTGCTTCACCGAGGCGGCCCGGGCGATGTCGAGACCCATCGTGCTTTTGCCCAACCCCGGGCGGCCGGCGATGACGATGAGCTGCCCCGGGTGCAGGCCGTTGGTCAGGCCGTCGAGGTCGACGAAGCCGGTGGGCACGCCGGACATGGAGCCACCGCGGCTGCCGATCGCCTCGAGCTCGTCCATCGTCGGCTGCATCAGCTGCTCGAGCAGCGTGTAGTCCTCGGACGACCGGCGCTCGGTCACGTCGTAGATCGCCTGCTGGGCGCGGTCGACGGTGTCGTCGACGCCGCCGGTGCCGGTCGCGCCGTAGCCGAGCTGCACGATGCGGGTGCCGGCCTCGACGAGGCGCCGCAGGATCGCCTGCTCCGCGACGATGCGGGCGTAGAAGCCGGCGTTGGCCGCGGTCGGGACGCTGGACAGCAGGGTGTGCAGGTAGGGGGCGCCGCCGACGCGGCCGATCTCGCCCAGCCGGGTCAGCTCGGCCGAGACGGTGATCGGGTCGGCCGGCTCCCCCTTGCCGTAGAGGTCGACGACGACGTCGAAGATCGTCTGGTGGGCCGGCTTGTAGAAGTCCGTGGCCCGCACGACCTCGACGACGTCGGCGATGGCGTCCTTGGACAGCAGCATCCCGCCGAGCACGGACTGCTCGGCGGCAACGTCCTGCGGCGGGGTGCGCTCGAACTCGGGAGGCGGGGCGGTGCGGTGCTGCGACGGCAGCTCGACGACCCGCTCGGACACCCCGACGACCTCCCGCTCGCACCACTGCGTGCCGGCGCGAGGAGCGCGCCGTCTGCGGGATGTCTACCGGCGGGCACGGACACTTTCGAGGCGCTTCGGCGCGTCGGCCGGGGCTGCCTGTGGACGCGGCTGGGGGCGAGGTGGGGACGACGCGGCCTGTCGCTGTGGACAGCCGCGTACGACGCTGTGGACGACCGGGAGCGGCGGCAGCGGACCGGGCGCACCACCTGCCCACACCTGTGTGCACGGCCTGTGGACAGAGAAAGTCCGGGCCGTGCGGGGGCCGGCGGTCAGGACGAGTCGGACCCCGTCCGGACGGGCGAGTCGGCGGGGCGGGCGGCCCGCGCGATGCGCACCGCCCAGACCAGCCCGGACAGGACGAACAGGACCGCGGTCACCGCCAGCCAGCGACCGAGGTAGGCGTCCTGGTCCAGCCCGGCCTTCGTCCGGTACACGCCCTCCGAGCGCTGGGCGATCAGCGGCAGGAACACCATCAGCAGCAGGCTCGAGATCAGCGCCGGAGCGCGGACGTGGTTGAGCGCCGGCACCCCGCGCGGCGCCACCCGCAGCAGCGGCCGCAGCAGGCGGTCGACGAGCGCGTACGCCGGTCCGAGCACCAGGTCCCAGACCAGCGCGGCGCCGAGGAACCACACCGCGATCTTGAACAGCGCGGGGCTGTCGAAGACGCGGCTGACCGCGTACGCCGACAGGGCGAAGCACAGCAGCACGGCCACCAGGTGCCAGGGCGAGGCGCCGTACCTGCGGCGGAAGCCGCTCATGACGGCATCGCGAACGTCAGGGCCTTGACCCACTTGGTGTTCCGCACGCCGGGCGCCGCCGGGATGATCAGGCGGGCGGGGAAGCCGTGGTCGAGCGAGAGGTCGACGCCGTTGACCTTGAGCGCCAGCAGCGAGGCCTCGGCCCGGATCTGGCGTCCGCTCAGCGTCATCGTCGAGAACGCGCCACCGCGCTGCAGCGACTCGACGAAGACCGCCTCGGCGTCCGCGCCGTCGACCAACGCGGCGAGCTCGATCAGCCGGACGCCGGTCCAGCGCTGCGAGGTCGACCAGCCCTCGACGCAGGCGATCGGCAGCTCCTCGGAGACCATCCCCATCGACAGCAGCTCGTCGCGCTGCAGCTGGACCCGGCGGCCGGTGGGTCCGGCCAGCTCCAGGCGCCAGGCCGAGCCGAGCGCGGACTCCTTCACGCCGATCTCGCCGAAGGTGGTGTTGACCTGGAAGTCGTTCGGCCCGTCGCCGTAGCTCTGGCCGCGCGGAGACAGCAGCGCGGTGGGTCGCAGGGGGTCGATGCTCTGGCCCACCGACAGCGCGAGCAGCGTCAGCGACGAGCCGCCGACGACGGCCAGCGCCCCCCGCCGCGACATCGTCGCCTCGTCGGGATCGGGTGAGACCAGGTCCCACTGGTCCGGCGGCTCGGGCCTCGTG
>JBKJQM010000246.1:0-4936 GCA_046594005.1 Mycobacteriales bacterium | reverse complement strand
GGCCACCGACGTACGAGCGCTGGGCCGACGTCCCGGCCTCGACGCCCGAGAGCGCCGCGCTGGCCAAGGCCCTCAAGAGGGCCGGCTTCGTCTTCGTCGGCCCGACGACGGTCTACTCGCTGCTGCAGGCGTGCGGCATCGTCGACGACCACCTGGCCGGCTGCCCGGTGCGTGAGGAGGTCGAGGCCGAGCGCGCAGCCGTGACCCGGCCGTGCTGACCGCCGCGGTCCTGCTGGCGGTCCTGCTCGGGACGCTGGCCCAGTCGGTCAGCGGCATCGGCTTCTCGCTCGTGTGCGGCCCGCTCTTGGTCGCGTCGCTGGGAGCGGCGGACGGCGTACGCCTGTCGGTGCTGCTGTCGCTCGTGCTCAACGTGGTGCTGCTCAGCCGGCTGTGGCGCGAGGTCGAGTGGCCGCGCACCCTGCTGCTGCTCGTCCCCTCGGCGCTGGTCACGCCCCTGGTCGCGCTCGGCGCCCGCCGCCTCCCCGAGCGGCCCGCCGCGGCCGCCGCCGGCGCCGTCGTGCTGCTCGGCGTCGCACTGCTCGCCTCCGGACTGCGCTGGCACGCCGCCCGTGGTCGGGCCGGCGCCGTCGCGGCGGGCGTCCTCGGCGCCACGACCAACGTCCTCGCCAGCGTCGCCGGACCGGTGGTCGCGCTGTGGGCGGCCAACGCCGACTGGCCCCAACGCGCGCAGCGGGCCAGCCTGCAGGCCTACTTCCTCGGCCTGAACTGCGTCGCGCTGCCCTCGCTCGGCGTCCCCGCGGTGAGCGGCCCGGTGCTGGCCGGCTGCCTCGCCGCTCTCGGCGCGGGCGCCCTGCTCGGCGTCCCGCTGGCCCGGCGGGTCTCGGAGCCGGCAGCTCGGCGCGCCACCCTCGTCCTCGCAGCGGCGGGCGGCACGGCGGTGCTGGTCAGGGCCGTGCTCTAACCGGTGTTGCGCATCCCGGCCGCGATGCCGTTCACCGCCAGCAGCAGCGCACGGCCCAGCAGCGGGTCGTCCTCCCCGGCCCGCTGGCGGGCGAGCAGCTCCACCTGCAGGTGGTGCAGCGGCTCGAGGTAGGTCTCGCGCGCCTCGAGCGTCGACCGCAGGACCGGGTCGCCCTCGAGCAGCCGCGACTGGCCGCTGACCCGCAGGACGTGCTCGACGGTCAGAGCGTGCTCGGCCCGGACGACGTCGAGCAACCGGCGCAGCGGCGGCTCCACCAGCCGGTCCACGTAGCGCCCGGCGATCTCCAGGTCGGTCTTGGCGAGCGTCATCGCGACGTTGTCCAGGAAGGCGCGGAAGAAGTGCCAGCCGGCATACATCTCGCGCAGCTCGTCGAGGGAGTCCTCGGCGGCGAGCAGGCCCGACCCCACGCCGAACCAGCCGGGCACGATCTGCCGCGACTGCGTCCAGCCGAAGACCCAGGGGATCGCGCGCATCCCTTCGATGCCCGCGCCGCCGTCGGGTCGGCGCGACGGCCGCGAGCCGATGTGCAGGTCAGCCAGCAGGTCGACGGGCGTCGAGGCGAGGAAGTACGCCGGCAGGTCCGGGTCCTCCACGAGCCCCCGGTAGGCGACCTGCGCCGCCGACGACACCGTGTCCATCACCGCGTCCCAGCGCTCGCCCTGCGCGTCGGTCCGGCGGGCGGAGCGGTGCAGCAGGCTCGCCTCCAGCGAGGCGGCGAGCAGCAGCTCGAGGTTCTCGCGGGCCAGCACCGGCAGCGCGTACTTGTCGCTGATGACCTCGCCCTGCTCGGTCAGCTTCACCTCGCCGTCGACCGCGCCGTTCGGCAGCGCCATGACCGCGTCGTAGGTCGGGCCGCCGCCGCGCCCCACCGAGCCGCCGCGCCCGTGGAAGAAGCGCAGCCGCACGCCGTGCTCGGCGGCCACGTCGCGGGCAGCGCGCTGGGCCCGGTGGATGAGCCACTGGGAGGTCGCGATGCCGCCGGCCTTGTTGCTGTCGGAGTAGCCCAGCATCACCTCCTGGACGTCGCCGCGCGCCGCCACGACCGCGCGGTAGGACGGGACGCCCAGCAGGTCGGCCAGCACCTGCCCCGCGCGCTCGAGCTCGTCCGGCGTCTCGAGCAGCGGCACGAATGAGAGGCGCGCGACCCCCTCGGCCAGGTCGACCAGCCCGGCCTCCCGGGCGAGCACGACCGCGGCCAGCACGTCGTCGGCGCCCTGCGTCATCGACACGATGTAGGTCTCGACCGTCCGAGGGCCGTACGCGTCCAGCGCCTCAGCGATCGCGTCGAAGACCCCCGCCGTGCGGGTGCCCTCCTCGTCGAGCGGCAGCGGGCGGTGCGCCAGCGGGCGGCGGCTGGTCAGCTCCTTCGACAGCGCGGCGAGGCGGTGGTGGCGGGCCAGGTCGGCGTACGGGAAGGACAGCTCCCGGGTGCGGTCCAGCAGCTGGCCGACCGCCGCGTGGTGCTTGTCCGCGTGCTCGCGCACGTCCATCGTCGCCAGCAGCAGCCCGGTCGCCGACACCGTGCGGACCAGCCGGTCGACGCCGCCGGCCGCCACGAGCGGTCCCTGGTGCGCGCGCACCGACTCCTGCAGCAGCACCAGGTCGGCGAGCAGCTCCTCACCATCGGCGTAGTCGCGTCCCTCCACGTGCCGGCCGCCGTCGCCGACGCGGTCCAAGGTGAGCGACAGACGCCGGCGCACGCAGGTGAGCCACAGCCGGTACGGCTCCTGGGCGTTGAGCCGGCGGTAGCGCGGCTCGATCTCGGGCAGCCGCTCCACAGCCGCCGCCAGGGCCTGCTGCAGCGCGTCCGAGCAGCCGGACACCTCCGTGGAGACCGACAGCTCGCGGCGCAGGTCGTCGACGAGGTCGAGCAGCAGCCGCACGCCGTGCACCGCCTGCAGCCGGAGCACCTCGCGGGTGGTCTGCTCGGTGACGTTGGGGTTGCCGTCCCGGTCGCCGCCGATCCAGGTGCCGAACGTCAGCGGCGTGGAGGTGCTGGGCAGGTCGACGCCGAGCCGGCCGAGCTGGTCGCGGAGCTCCTCGAGGACGTCGCCGACCGCCCCGCGACCCAGGCCCTCGAGGTAGTAGACGCCGTTGCGGGCCTCGTCCAGCGGGTCCGGCCGGGTGGCCCGCAGCTCGTCGGTGTGCCAGATCAGGTCGATGGCCTCGGCGAGGTGCCGGGTGCGCCGGTCGCTGGGCGGGTCGTCGAGCAGCGCCGCGATGCGGCGCACCTTGTCCAGGATCGACCGCCGCGCCGCCTCCGTGGGGTGCGCCGTGAGGACCGGCCGTACGGCCAGCCGCGCCGCGACGTCCGCAACCTCCGCCGTGTCGGTGCCCGCGTCCCGCACCCGGGTCAGCGCCCGCTCCACCCAGCCACCGGACTCGGCCCGGCGGCGCAGCAGCTCCCGCCCGCGGTGGACCTGCTCGGTGACGTTGGCGAGGTGGAAGTACGTCGTGAACGCCCGGACCAGCCGGATCGTCGTTGCCAGGTCGAGCTCCGCGAGCTCGTCGAGGTCGTCCAGGTCGCGGGACTTGGCCTGCAGCCGCACCCGCTCCACCAGGTCGAGCAGGGCCTGCCCGTCGCTGCGGACGAGGGTCTCGCCGAGCAGGGTCGTGACTCTCCGGACGTCAGCGCGCATGTCGTCGGCGGCGGTCATGGGCGCAGTGTGCTGCAGCCCCGTTGCGGAGGGCCTACAGGACGTTGAAGACCAGCAGCAGGACGACCGTGACGGCGGCGGAGAGCAGGAGGCTGGGCAGGCAGCCGAGGCGGTTGGAGAAGAAGAAGAACATCCCCACCCCTTGCCCTGGCTGGTGCGTTCTAGGCCGCCACCCGGGCGCGCAGACCCGCTGCGGTAGACACCCTGCGTGCCCACCAGCGTCCGTCCGGCCTCGCCCGCCGACCATGAGGCGGTCGCCGAGCTCACGGTCGAGGTCTACCGGGCCGGGGGCTGGACCGAGGACGACTACGAGCCCGCGCTGCGCGCCGTCGCCTCGCGCGCGACCTCGGCCACCGTCCTGGTGGCGGAGGTGGACGGCAAGGTCGTCGGCGGGATCACCGTCGCGACCAGGGGCGGTGAGTGGGCGGAGCAGTCCGTGCCCGGCGAGGCGGTGGTCCGGATGCTGGCCGTGGACGCCGCCGCCCGCGGCGCCGGGGCCGGTGAGGCGCTCGTACGGGCCTGCCTCGACGTCGCGCGCGCGGACGGCTGCACGCTGGTGCGCCTGTCGTCGCAGGACTCCATGACGGCCGCCCACCGGCTGTACGAGCGCGTCGGCTTCGTCCGCACCCCGTCGTTCGACTGGTCCCCTGCGCCAGATCTGGTGCTGCGGACGTACGCGCTGCCGCTCGCCCCGTGGTGCGGGCACTGCGGGGAGGCGCTCACGCCGGAGGGGCACGCGGCCTGCCGGCGGATGGCCGAGCTGGACCCGCCGCGCTACTGCACGCAGTGCCGCCGGCGGATGGTCGTGCAGGTGACGCCCACCGGGTGGAGCGCGCGCTGCAGCGAGCACGGCACCCGTACGGGCTGAGGGTCAGGCGACCAGGCCGAGGCGGCGGAGCTCGACGGTGAGGTCGTGCGGAGAGGTGGACGCCGCCATGGCGTCCTCCATCGTGATGACCCCGTCGCGGATGTAGCTGACCAGGTGCTGGTCGAAGGTCTGCATGCCGTAGTAGGTGCCCTCGGCGATGAGCTGGCCGATCGTCGAGGTCTTGTCGGGGTCCGCGATCGCGTCCGCGATGCGGCCGGTGTTGACGGCGATCTCCATGACGACGCAGCGGCCCTCGCCGTCGGCGCGCGGCACGAGGCGCTGGCAGATGATCCCGCGCAGCGAGCCGGCCAGCGCGAGGCGGACCTGCTTCTGCTCGTGCGGCGGGAAGAAGTCGATGATGCGGTTGACGGTCTCGGCCGCGTCAGTGGTGTGCAGCGTCGACATGACGAAGTGGCCGGTCCCAGCGGCGGCGAGGCCGCCCTTGACGGTCTCGTGGTCGCGCATCTC
>JBKJQM010000237.1:0-3859 GCA_046594005.1 Mycobacteriales bacterium | reverse complement strand
CCGCAGCCGGTGCAGACGGGGTGCGGGCCGGACGTCTCGAGCGGCGCCGCGCACGCCGTGCAGAAGGCCATGCGGCACAGCCTCCCACTGTCCGAGGAGGTGAACGAGCAGTAACCTGGGCGCCATGACGCCCGAGGAGATCGCTGCCGGTCGCGAGCGCTGGCAGGCCCGGTTCCAGGCTGCCCGCGTCCGCGACGCCGACTTCACGACGCTGTCCGGCACCGAGGTCGAGCCGGCCTACGGGCCGCGACCCGGTGACGTCTACGAGGGCTTCGAGCGCATCGGCTGGCCGGGCGAGTTCCCCTTCACCCGCGGCCTCTACCCGACCGGCTACCGCGGCCGGCCGTGGACCATCCGGCAGTTCGCCGGCTTCGGCAACGCCCAGCAGACCAACGAGCGCTACAAGATGATCCTGGCCGAGGGCGGCGGCGGTCTGTCGGTCGCCTTCGACATGCCGACCCTGATGGGCCGCGACTCCGACGACCCGCGCGCGCTCGGGGAGGTCGGCCACTGCGGCGTCGCGATCGACAGCGCCGCCGACATGGATGTGCTGTTCTCCGACATCCCGCTGGGCGACGTCACGACGTCGATGACGATCAGCGGTCCGGCTGTCCCGGTGTTCTGCATGTACCTGGTGGCCGCCGAGCGCCAGGGTGTCGACCCCGGCGTGCTCAACGGGACGCTGCAGACCGACATCTTCAAGGAGTACATCGCCCAGAAGGAGTGGCTGTTCCCGCCGGAGCCGCACCTGCGTCTCATCGGCGACCTGATGGAGCACTGCGCCGAGAAGATCCCTGCCTACAAGCCGATCTCGGTCTCCGGCTACCACATCCGCGAGGCCGGCTCGACGGCCGCGCAGGAGCTGGCGTTCACGCTCGCCGACGGGTTCGCGTACGTGGAGCTCGGCCTGTCGCGCGGTCTCGACGTCGACGCGTTCGCCCCCGGGCTGTCGTTCTTCTTCGACGCGCACATCGACTTCTTCGAGGAGATCGCGAAGTTCCGCGCGGCCCGCCGCATCTGGGCGCGCTGGCTGCGCGACGTCTACGGCGCGAAGACCGACAAGGCCCAGTGGCTGCGCTTCCACACCCAGACCGCCGGGGTCTCGCTGACCGCCCAGCAGCCGGACAACAACATCGTCCGGACCGCGGTCGAGGCGCTGGCAGCGGTGCTCGGCGGCACGAACAGCCTGCACACGAACGCCCTCGACGAGGTGCTGGCGCTGCCGAGCGAGAAGGCCGCGCAGATCGCGATCCGCACCCAGCAGGTCATCGCCGAGGAGACCGGGGTCGGCAACGTCGCCGACCCGTTGGGCGGCAGCTGGTACGTCGAGCAGCTCACCGACCAGATCGAGGCCGAGGCCGAGGCCGTCTTCGCCAAGGTGAAGGCGATGGGCACGGACGGCTCGATGACCAGCGGCATCCTGCGCGGCATCGAGGACGGCTGGTTCATGGGCGAGATCGCCGAGGCCGCGTTCACCTACCAGGTCGCCCTGGAGAAGGGCGACAAGAAGGTCGTCGGCGTCAACACGCTGACCGGCGGCCTGGACGCCCCGCTCGAGATCCTGCGCGTCAGCCACGAGGTCGAGACGGTCCAGGTGCGCGAGCTGGCGGACCGCAAGTCCGGCCGCGACGAGGCCGTGGTCCAGGCGCGGCTGGCGACGCTGGTCGACGTCGCCCGCGGCGAGGGCAACACCATCGAGCCGATGCTCGACGCCATCCGCGCGGAGGCGACGCTCGGTGAGGTCTGCGGCGTGCTGCGCGAGCTCTGGGGCAGCTACACCGAGCCGCCCCGCTTCTAGCGCGCGGGAAGGCCCTCCGTCCGGGTGCTGTTGGATGGGTGCATGAGCATGCGCCCCACGGACATCAACATCGCCGGCGCCATCGACCTGTCGTCGCTGCGTGCACCGGCCGCCGCGCCCGCCGCACCCCGCGCTGCCTCGGCCAGTGAGTTCGTCTTCGACGTCACCGAGGCGACCTTCGAGCAGGAGGTCCTGCAGCGCTCGCTGACCGTCCCCGTGCTCGTCGACTTCTGGGCCGACTGGTGCGGCCCCTGCAAGCAGCTCTCGCCGGTCCTGGAGCGCCTGGCCGAGGAGATGGGCGGCTCCTGGGTGCTCGCCAAGGTCGACGTCGACGCCAACCAGGCCATCGCCGGCCAGCTGCAGATCCAGAGCATCCCGACCGTCCTGCTGGCGCTCGGCGGCCGCCTCATCCAGGGCTTCACCGGCGCGCTGCCCGAGCGCGACCTGCGGGCCTTCCTCGACCAGGTGCTCGCCGCGGCGGCGCAGGCCGGCCTGCCGGGCCCGGACGGGGAGGCACCGGCCGAGGCCCCGCCGGTCCCGACCGACCCCGATGTCGTCGCTGCCGAGGACGCCATGGCCGCGGGCGACTACGCCGCTGCGGTGGCCGCGTACGACGCACTGCTGGCGCGCAAGCCAGGTGACGCCGAGGCCGTCGCCGGCAAGGCCTGGGCCGAGCTGCTCGCCCGCAGCGCCGACGCCGACGCCGACGCCGTCCTGGCCGCCGCGAAGGCCGCCCCGGACGACGTGGTCGCGCAGACTGCCGCCGCCGACGTGGACATCCTGAGCGAGCGCATCGACGAGGCCATCGCGCGCCTCGTGGAGTACGTGCGGCGCAGCGCCGGGGACGACCGCGACACGGCGCGACGTCACCTGCTGTCGCTGTTCGACGCCCTCGACCCGGAGGACCCCCGCATCGTCACGGGCCGCAGGTCGCTGTCGAACGCGCTCTTCTAGTCCAGCCTCAGTCCACCAGCGCGGCGTAGACGAGCTGGCGCAGCTGGGTGCGGATCGGGTAGGTGCTGGACGGCACCAGCTGGGTGTAGAAGTGCGCCGTCAGCTGCTCGACCGGGTCGACCCAGAACGCGGTGCTGGCAAGGCCGCCCCAGGTGAACTCGCCCGGCGTGGCCGTCACCTTCGTGGCCACCGGGTCGATGGAGACGCCGAAGCCGAGACCGAAGCCGATGCCGTCGTACGACGTCTCGGCGAACTGACCCCGGCCGAGGGTGGTGAGGGAGCCGCCGCCCGGCAGGTGGTTGCGCGTCATGTACGCCAGCGTGCGCGGGCCGAGCAGGCGCTCACCGTCGAGCTCGCCGCCGCGCAGGAGCATCGCGCTGAAGCGGGCGTAGTCGTCGGCAGTGGAGACCAGCCCGCCGCCTCCGGACAGCATCTTCGGCGGCGCCAGCGCCTGGGCGCCCATGGCGTCGTAGCGCAACGCACGGCCGTCGGCGGGGTTCGGGACGTAGAGCGCGGCGAGGCGTGCCGCGTCGTCGCCGTCGACCCACCAGCGGGTGTCCTTCATGCCGAGCGGCGCGAAGACCTGCTCGGCGAACACCTCGTCCAGCGTCTTGCCGGTGACGACCTCGACCACCCGGCCGAGGACGTCGGTGGCCACCGAGTAGTTCCAGGCGGTCCCGGGCTCGAACATCAGTGGCAGCGAGCCCCAGCGCCGGCACATCTCCGCCAGGTCGACAGTGGGGTCAGCCACCGGGTCGGCCTGGTGCACGCGGTAGATGTCGTCGAGCACGCTCGAGCGCGTGAAGGCGTAGGTCAGCCCGGCGGTGTGGCTGAGCAGGTGCCACATCCGGATCGGCTCGGTCGCCGGCACGGTCTTGGGCTGCTCGGCGTTGCCGCCGACGAGCACCCGCATGTCGGCGAACTCGGGCAGGTAGCGCGACACCTCGTCGTTCAGGCCGAACGCGCCCTCCTCGTACAGGCCCATCACCACGACCGCCGTGATCGGCTTGGTCATGGAGTAGATCCGCCACAGCGTGTCCAGCTCGACGGGGAGGAGGGTGCGTTCGAGCTGAAGGACCCCGTGTCGCGCTGGCTGCCCGAGTTCGC
>JBKJQM010000106.1:0-9861 GCA_046594005.1 Mycobacteriales bacterium | reverse complement strand
TTCAGCCAGCGCGACCTCGTCGAGCGCGCCCGCGAGGCCGGGGTGATGGCCTACCTGGTGAAGCCGTTCCAGAAGAAGGACCTGCTGCCGGCCATCGAGATGGCGGTGTCCCGCTTCGCCGAGATGGTCACCCTCGAGCGCGAGGTCGGCGACCTGACCGGCCGGCTCGAGGCGCGCAAGCTCGTGGACCGGGCCAAGGGCGTCCTGCAGACCGACCACGCGATGACCGAGCCGGAGGCGTTCCGCTTCCTGCAGCGGCGGTCGATGGACACCCGGCGCTCCATGCGCGCAGTGGCCCAGGAGGTCCTGGAGGTCGGCCGGGTGACCGAACCGGACGCTTCGGGCACGGCGCCCCAGGCCTGAACCCGCCCAGGTCACGACCTGGCAACGACCTGGTACGACCTCTGCGAACGCGCGTGTCCTGCGCCTGCTGCGGGCTACGTTCGCCTCACTCGAGCGCCGCGCACCGGCGGCGCCGCTTCGTACCCCAAGGAGACGGTGGATGAACTCCCCCGTACGTACCTGGCGGATGGTCGCTGCTCTCAGCGCCGGCGCCCTGGCCCTGGCTGCCTGCGGCGGCGGTGACGGCAACGACGTCGCCGACACGACGCCGTCCGCCGGCGCGTCAGCCGACTCGTCCTCGGGTCCCGCGGCCCCGCAGAACACGGCCGACGGCACCCTGACCATCGGCACGCTGCTGCCGCAGACCGGCTCGCTGGCTTCGCTCGGCCCGTCCGAGTTCGCCGGGGTCGACCTCGCCATTAAGGAGATCAACGAGGCCGGTGGCGTGCTCGGCAAGGACGTCGCCAAGGTCGACTCCGACTCGGGTGACACCTCGACGAACATCGCCTCCCAGTCGGCCGACCGCCTGCTGTCGCAGAAGGTCGATGTCGTCGTCGGCGCCGCGTCGTCCGCCGTCACCCTCACCGTGATCGACAAGATCACCGGTGCCGGCGTCGTGCAGATCTCACCGGCCAACACGTCGATCAAGCTCAGCGACTACCCGGACAAGGACCTGTTCTTCCGCACCGCTCCGCCGGACCTGCTGCAGGGTCGGATCCTGGGCGACAAGGTGATCGCCGACGGCAAGACCAGCGTCGGCATCCTGGCTCTCCAGGACGCGTACGGCACCGGCCTGGCCGACGTCGCCGAGAAGGCGATCACCGGCGCCAACGGCGAGGTCGTCGAGAAGCTGATCTACGACCCCAAGGCGGCCGAGTTCTCCGCCGAGGTGTCCAAGATCAAGGCGGCCGACCCCGAGGCCATCATCCTGATCGGCTTCAACGAGTCCGCCAAGATCATCCAGGAGCTGGTCAAGCAGGGCATCGGCCCGCAGACCAAGCCGCTCTACCTGGTCGACGGCAACCTCGAGGCCGCCGAGGTCCAGGCGCTCGGTCCGGTCATCAAGGGCGTCCAGGGCACCACGCCCGGCGCGCCGGCCCCCGGCGACTTCCGCAAGCGCGTCCTGGCCGTGGACCCGAGCCTGAAGGCCTTCCCGTACTCCGGTGAGGCCTACGACGCCACGATCCTGGTGGCGCTGGCGGCGGAGTCCGCCAAGAGCGACGCCGGCAAGGACATCGGCGCCAAGATGGTCGAGGCGAGCCGCGGCGGCACGAAGTGCACGACGTTCAAGGAGTGCGTGGCGCTGGCCAAGGCCGGGACGGACTTCGACTACGACGGCATCTCCGGCCCGATCGAGCTCGACGAGAAGGGCAACCCGACCGAGGCCACGATCGGCATCTACACCTACGGCGCCGACGCCAAGCTGACGACCAAGGTCGACTACAAGAGCGGCAAGCTCTAGGCACGACGCACGACATGACGAGCCCGGCCACGCACCTGTGGCCGGGCTCGTCTGCGTCCGCCGCCGCCGTCCTCGCGCTCCTGCTCGTGCTCTCGGGGTGCAGCGCCACGCCGGCCGCCGCCCCCGACCTGACTGTGTCGTTCGCCCAGTCCAGCGACTCCGAGAACCGCCACGTCCTGGACCTCACCGTCCGCAACGACGGATCCCGGCCCCTGCGCGTGGCGCGACTGCAGCTGCAGACGCCGCTGTACGCCGGGGCCGCGCCAACCCGCTTCGACGACGACGTCCGGCCGGGCAGCGCCACGACCTTCCCCGTGCCGTACGGCGCCGCGGACTGCCGCCCTGAGGACCGGCCGGGTCGCGTGGTCGTCGGCGCCGCGGACGGCGCGGGCGTCCGGGAGCTGCGCGTGCGGGTGCCTGCCGGCGAGCCGATCCTGACCCGCCTGCACCGTCAGGAGTGCCGGCTGTCCCGGCTGTCCCGGCAGGTCGACCTGTCGTTCGCCGAGCGCTGGGTCCGGGTGGGCGACCGCATCGAGGGGACGCTGCTCCTGCGGCGCGACCGCGGACGGGACGCGGTCCGCGTGGTCGCCGTCGCCGGCAGCCAGGTCTTCCGGCTGGTCGTGCGGGGACTGCCCCTGCAGGCCCCGTCCGGCCCGGGCGCGGTCGTCGAGCTGCCCGTGGTCGTGACGCTGCCCGAGTGCGCTCCGCACCAGATCATCGAGAGCAAGCGCAACGCCGTCTTCAACGTCACCGTAGGGGTGGGCGCCGAGCCCCTGCTGCTCGTGCAACCGGTAGCGGGCCCCCAGGGGAAGGCGGTGCTGGCCGGGCTCATCGCCGACGTCTGCCGGGCTGCCGGCTTCTGAGAGCCGCTGCCCTACGCCTTGGCCAGCGTCCCCAGGTAGAGCTCGATGACCTTCGGGTCCTTGGCGAGGTCCGCGCCGCTGGCGGTGTAGGCGTTGCGTCCCTGGTCGAGGACGTAGCCGCGGTCGCAGATCTGCAGGCACCGGCGGGCGTTCTGCTCGACCATGACGACCGAGACGCCCGCGCGGTTGATCTGGCGCACCCGGATGAACACTTCGTCCTGCAGCGCGGGCGACAGGCCGGCGGACGGCTCGTCGAGCAGCAGCACGGAGGGCTCCATCATCAGGGCGCGACCCATGGCGACCATCTGGCGCTCACCGCCCGACAGCGACCCGGCGCGCTGCGAGCGCCGGTCAGCCAGCGCGGGGAACAGCCCAGCGACGAAGTCGAACCGCTCCCTGAACCGCTTGGGGTTCTGGAACATCCCCATCTCGAGGTTCTCCTCGATGGTCAGGCTTGGGAAGACGTTCTCGGTCTGCGGCACGAAGCCGACGCCCTTGCGCACGAGCGCGTGCGACTTCAGACCGGTGATGTCCTCGCCTCGCAGGACCACCGTGCCGGTGCGGATGCTGACCAGGCCGAACATGGCCTTCAGGAGCGTCGACTTGCCGGCGCCGTTCGGGCCGATGATGCCGACGAGCTCGCCGTCGTCGACGTACAGGTCGCAGCCGTTGAGGATGTTGACGCCCGGGACGTAACCGGCGACGACCTCGTCGCAGCGCAGCAGCGCCGAGTCGGCGGCGGCGACGTGCGCACCGCGGTCTGCCGTCTCGCCGGCGCGGACGGCGCCGTCGGCAGCCGCCGCCTCCTGGTCGACCTCGAAGCCGGGGTCGTCCTGGCCGCCCTGCTGGCCCGGGGTGCTCATCGCTGCTCCTCGTCCTCGGTACGGGAGGCAGCCAGCTGCTGCTCCTCCTCCTCGAGCGAGAGGGGGGCGTCGTGATGGCCGCCGAGGTAGGCGTCGATGACGGCGTCGTTGCTCATGATGGCCTCGGGCGGTCCCTCGGCGATGACCCGGCCCTGCGCCATCACGATGACCCAGTCGCTGATGTCACGGACCATGTCCATGTCGTGCTCGACGAACAGCACGGTCATCCCGTCCTCGCGGAGGGCCTTCACGTGGCCGAGCAGTGACTGCGTGAGCGCGGGGTTCACCCCCGCCATCGGCTCGTCGAGCATGACCATCTCCGGACCGACCATGAGGGCGCGCGCCATCTCGAGCAGCTTGCGCTGCCCGCCGGACATCGTGCCCGCGAAGTCGTCGCGCTTCGCGTCGAGCTTGAAGCGGGCCAGCAGCTCCTCGGCCCGGGCCGTGTTGGCCTTCTCCTGCGCGCGCCACAGCGGAGGGAAGACGGCCCGCAGGAAGCTCTCGCCCTTCTGCCCGGTCGCGCCGAGCAGCATGTTCTGCATGACAGTCAGGCGCGACAGCGCCTTGGTGAGCTGGAAGGTCCGGACCATGCCGCGGCGCGCGACCTTGTGCGACGGCACGCCGGCGAGCGACTGGCCGTTGAACGTCCACGTCCCCTCGTCGGGCTTGTCGAAGCCGGTCAGCAGGTTGAAGAACGTGCTCTTGCCGGCGCCGTTCGGGCCGATCAGCGCGGTGATCGACCCGCGCTGCACCTCGATGTGCTGGACCTCGACGGCGGTCAGGCCGCCGAACCGGCGGGTCACGCCGTCGGCCACCAGGATCGGGTCGGGCTTGCTCGCACCGGGGACCGCCTCGACGCCGGCAAGCGCGGCGAGAGCGGCGTCCTTGGCGGGAGTGAGGGAGGTGGTCGGGTCAACGGGCATCGAGCGCCAGCTCCCTGCGGTCGCCGAACAGGCCCTGCGGCCTGTAGATCATGAGCAGCATCAGGCCGAGGCCGACCAGCATGAGGCGCACCTGGCCGACCTGGAAGCCGGTGAGGATGGCGTCCGGGATGTAGCCGGCCGCCTTGGCCTGGTTGAGGATGTTGTCGGTCAGCGAGAGCAGCGCCCAGAAGATCGCCGCGCCGACGACCGGTCCGAACACCCGGGCAGCGCCGCCGAGGATGACGATCGTGTAGGCGTAGAACGTCGTCTCGGTGCTGAAGTTGTCCGGCTGCACCACGGCGTTGCCCCAGCCGGTGATGAAGCCGGCCAGGCAGCCGAGCACCCCGCCCAGCACCAGGCTCTGCAGCTTGTAGGCGTAGACGTTCTTGCCGAGGCTGCGCACGGCGTCCTCGTCCTCACGGATGGCCTTGAGCACCCGGCCCCACGGGCTCCGCATCAGCATGAAGACCAGCAGGCAGCTCAGCCCGACGAGGATCCAGCCGACGGTCAGCACCCAGGTCTGCCGCTCGTTGAAGTCCAGCGGACCGAGGCCGTACCGACCTTGCGAGAAGGGGTTGATCGAGTAGAAGCCGGCCGAGAACTGGCCCAGGCCGTCTGACCCGCCGGTGTACTCCGCCAGCGTGACCGAGCGGAGCAGCAGGCGGACGATCTCGGCGGCGGCGATGGTGACGATGGCCAGGTAGTCGGCCCGCAGCCGCAGCGTCGGCGCCCCCAGGAGCAGGGCCAGCACGACCGCGCCCGCGAGCCCGACGGCGACCCCGACCAGCGTGGGGAGCTCCAGCGTCGTCACGCAGACCGCCAGGCCGTATCCGGCGACGGCGAGGAAGCCGGCCTGCCCGAAGTTGAGCAGCCCCGTGTAGCCGAAGTGCACGTTGAGGCCGATGGCGGCCAACGCGAACACCACCGTCTCCAGCCCGACACTCGCCTGCAGCGCGTTGGTGAGGATCACCGACCAGTCCATGGGTCCGACTCCCGATCAGCCGACGCGCTCGGGGCGGCCCAGGATGCCCTGGGGCCGGACGAGCAGGATGAGGATGAGCACAGCGAGGGCACCCGCGTTCTTGAGCTCGGTGGGGATGACGATCGTGGACACCTGCGTGAAGATCCCGACCACGAGGCTGCCGACCAGGGCCCCGAACGCCGTGCCGAGCCCGCCCAGGGTCACCGCCGCGAAGACCAGCAGGAGGATCTGGAACCCGAGCTGGAAGCCGACCTGCTGGCCCAGGGCCAGCAGGATCCCGGACAGCGCCGCCAGGCCCGAGCCGGCGATCCAGACGGTGGCGATGACGCGCTCGACGTCGATGCCCGACGACGCGGCCAGCGCCGGGTTGTCGGCGACGGCGCGCGTCGCCTTGCCGATGCGCGTGCGCAGCAGGGCGTACGCGACCGCGGCGAGCACGACCAGGCAGATGACGATCGTCACCGCGTCCTTGTCCGCGAGCGCCACCGGCCCGTAGTCCTTGGCCGCCTGCAGCTGGTAGTCGGCGTACGGCCGCGAGGCCCCGCCGAACAGGTAGAGGTAGAAGCCCCGGGCGAACAGAGCCAGTCCGATGGTGACGACGAGCATGGCGATCAGACCGGTGCCACGGCGCCGCAGCGGACGCCACAGCAGCCGGTCCTGCAGGCCGCCGAGGACCGCCGCCAGCAGCACGGCGGCGATCGCCGCGAGCACGAGCTGCAAGCCGAGCAGCACGTTGAAGAAGTACGCCAGCAGCGCGCCGAGGGTGATCAGCTCGCCGTGGGCGAAGTTCACCAGGCCGGTCGTGCCGTAGATGAGGGAGAGCCCCACCGCGGCGAGCGCGATGATGAGACCGAAGATCAGGCCCTCCAGTGCGAGCTGGGGGAGCCGGGAGAGGTTGCCCTGCGTCTTGCGGTCGCCCGCCCCGAGCGGGAAGAGCACGTTGCGCTGCTGCCCGGTGGCCACCGGCAGGGTGACCGAGGCGCTGCGGCCCTCGCGGATCGTGACGCCGTCCGGAAGGGACTTCTCGTCGAGCGTGATCGTGTAGTCGCCGGCCTTGGGGAGCGGCACGACGAACGCGCCGGTCTCGTCGGACTCGGCCTTCCCCACCTCCCCGCCGTCAGGAGTCGTGACGGTGAGCGACACGCCGGCCAGGGGCTCGCCGGCGTTCTGGAGCCGGCCCTGGAGGGTCTCCCCTTCGGCAGCGGCGGATCCGGCGAGGAGGGCGACGCAGAGCACGGCGAGCAGAGCGGCCAGACCGGTTCGGGCGGCGGCAGCTCGTACGGCAGGGCGCACGCGGTCTCTCCAGGTCTCGGCGGCCGCGGGAGGCACGCCGTGGGGGACGTCCGGCAGGGTCGGCGGAGCATAGCGTCGGGGGCACGCCGCGCGAGGCAGCTCGGCGGCGCGGCGACAGGACGTCACGACGTCGTGATCCTGCGGCAACCAGGGCACATCGGGAGGGGTCGGACGTGCTGCTCGACGTGCGGGAGCTCGGCGCCCGTCATGGCGCGGTCCCGGCCCTGCACGGCGTGTCACTGGGGGTCGACGCCGGCGAGGTGGTGGCGCTCCTCGGCGCGAACGGCTCGGGCCGGACGGCGCTGCTGCGGACCGTGTCCGGGCTGCTGCGGCCGACGTCGGGGGAGGTCCTGCTCGACGGCCGCCCGCTGCACCGGTCGGCGCCGCACACGGTCGTCGGACAGGGCGTGGCGCACGTCCCGGAGGGGCGTCGGGTCTTCGCCCGACTGTCGGTGGAGGACAACCTGCGGATGGGGGCGTACGCCACCGCCTCCGAGGAGGCGCTGGACGGCGTGCTGACGCGCCTCCCGGTGCTGGCGGAACGGCGACGGCAGCCCGCCGGCACCCTGTCCGGCGGGGAGCAGCAGCTGCTGGCGCTCGGGCGCGCGCTGATGAGCCGGCCGCGGGTGCTGCTGCTCGACGAGCCGACGACGGGCCTCGCCCCCCAGGCGGTGGAGCAGGTGCTCTCGCTGGTGGGCGCGCTGGCCGACGAGGGCCTGGCGGTGCTGCTCGTCGAGCAGGACCTCGGGCTGGCGCTGCAGGTCGCCGGCCGCGGCTACGTCCTGGAGACCGGACGGGTCGTGGTGCAGGGGAGCGCCGCCGAGCTGGCGGCCGATCCGGCGGTCGCGGCGGCCTACCTGGGCGGTTAGCGCAGTGCCTCGACGAGCGCCACGAGCAGCGGCGCCACGACCAGGGCGGGGAGCAGGTCGCCGACGGCCACGAGCTTGACGGCCAGCAGCCGCAGCCCGACCCCGAGCAGCAGGACGCCGCCGGTGGCGGTGATCGCGGAGACCATCGACGCCGGGAGCAGGCCGCCGAGCAGGAAGCCCAGCAGCGTCAGCAGTCCCTGGACCACCCCGACGGACACCGCCGCGGCGGCGACGCCCCAGCCGAGGGACGCGGCGAAGGCCAGCGACGCGAAGCCGTCGAGCGTGCTCTTGAGGGCGAGCTGCTGGATGCCTCGGCCGAGGCCGTCGGACAGCGCGCCGAGCACGGCGAGCGGTCCCACCACGAAGACCAGCGACGCGGACACGTAGCCCTCGACGAAGCGGGCGCGGGCCTCGGACGAGCCCTCACGGGTCAGCCTGCGCTGCAGCCAGGCGCCGGTGCCCTCCAGGCGTGCCTCGAGCCGCAGCAGCGACCCGGCGATCCCGCCGATCAGCAGGGCGCCGAGCACGACCAGCAGGGGAGCGCTGTCACCCACGGCGTCGCGGAACGCCTTGTCGCCGAGGGCTGCGACGTTCAGCCCACCGATCACCAGCGTGACCAGACCGAGGGCGTCGGTGACCGTCGTCCGGGTCCGCTCGGGCAGCCGGCCGCCGAGGGCCACGCCGAGCCCGGAGCCGACCAGGACGGTCGCCATGTTGAGCAGCGTGCCGGCACCGCGGACCACCTGGGCTCCCCCCGTTCGGGGCTGTCGCTCCCAGTGAGCACCGCGCTACTGTCGATCAGCCCCACGGAGCCTAGGCGCCCCCGGGGACCCCCCAGCAGACGTCGCACCACTGACCCGCAGGAGCGCCCGTGGCCCGAGGCCAGCTTCGCGTGCGCGAAGCGTGCACGCAGGACCTGCCGGCGCTGCTGCACCTCGGCGAGGAGATCCGCGACCAGGTGCTCCCGTCCGCCGACGGGAGCCTGCGTGGCCGCGGCGCCCCCGCGATCGCCCGGGCGGTCCTGGAGCAGCGCTACCTCGAGGCCATCGACGACCCGCAGCGCCGTCTCGTCGTCGTGGTCACCGAGGACGACGAGCCGATCGGCATGGCGCTGTTCACGATGGGTACCGCCAACGCCCTTCTGGACGTGCCGGCGGTGTCCATGAGCCACGCCGTCGTCGGGGACCGCCACAAGCGCCGCGGCGCCGGCAAGGCGCTGGTCGCGGCCGCTGCCGCGTACGCCGACTCGCTGGGGGTCGACCAGCTCGTCGTGTCGGTCCACCCCGGCTCCCGCGACGCCAACCGCTTCTTCGCCCGGCTCGGGTTCGCCCCGCTGGCCGTGCGTCGTACGGCGCCCGTCTCCGCAGTGCGACGGCGGCTGGCCCAGACCGACCAGCGGACCGTCGCCGACCACGTCGTGCGCCGTCGCCCGCTGCGTGGCGTCCGGCTGCCGCACGTCGCGAGCGTGCCGCTCGGCCCCGCCGACCCGGACGCCGCTCCCTAGACTCCCCGGCGTGGCAGCCAAGAAGGACGAAGCCAAGAACGACGTCACGAGCCCGGCCCGCTCCCGGCTGCTGCTGCTCGACGGCCACTCGCTGGCGTACCGCGCGTTCTTCGCCCTGCCGGTGGAGAACTTCTCGACCACCACGGGCCAGCCGACGAACGCCGTCTACGGCTTCACGGCGATGCTCATCAACGTCCTGCGCGACGAGCAGCCGACGCACGTCGCGGTGACCTTCGACGTCTCCAGGTCGACGTTCCGCACCGAGGCCTACGCCGACTACAAGGCAGGGCGCGCCGAGACGCCGACCGACTTCAAGGGTCAGGTCTCGCTGGTGCGCGAGGTCCTCGACGCGCTGCGCGTGCCGATCGTGACCGCCGAGGGCTTCGAGGCCGACGACGTCATCGCCACGCTCGCGACGCAGGCCGCCGCCGAGGACATGGACGTCCTCATCGTCACGGGCGACCGCGACGCCTTCCAGCTGGTGACCGAGCGGGTGACGGTGCTCTACAACGCCCGCGGCGTCTCCGACATGCGGCGCATGACGCCCGACAGCGTGCAGGAGAAGTACGGCCTGTCTCCCGGGCAGTACCCCGAGTTGGCCGCGCTGCGAGGCGATCCCAGCGACAACCTGCCCGGCATCCCCGGGCTGGGGGAGAAGACCGCGACCAAGCTCATCCAGCAGTACGGCGACGTCGCGTCGCTCGTCGACCACGTCGACGAGGTGAAGGGCAAGGTCGGCGACAACCTGCGGGCCGGCCTG
>JBKJQM010000099.1:0-5345 GCA_046594005.1 Mycobacteriales bacterium | reverse complement strand
GCAGAGCGACTCGAGCCGACCGCGCTCGCCGTAGCCCCAGACCTGGGCGCCCAGGCGGCTCTCGGTGAGGCCGGCGGCGGCGATGCGGGAGGCGACGAAGACGTCGGCGACGGGGTCTCGCTCGAGCAGGTCGAGCACCTCGTCGAGGTCCCGGCGGTCGAGCACCCGCGCGGGGGTGGACGTCCTCAGCACGCGCGCCCCCTCACGCCGGCAGCGTAGACCGGGTCAGCGATCCGCACGGCTCAGCTGACGCCGACCGCCGGCTCCCCGCTCGGGCCGTCGTACGCCTCGGCGAGCCGCAGCGCCTCCTCGATCAATGTCTCCACGATCTGCGCCTCGGGCACGGTCTTGATGACCTCGCCCTTGACGAAGATCTGCCCCTTGCCGTTGCCGGACGCGACGCCGAGGTCGGCCTCGCGAGCCTCCCCCGGGCCGTTCACGACGCAGCCCATCACGGCGACGCGCAGCGGGACGGTGAGCCCCTCGAGACCGGCCGTCACCTGCTCGGCGAGGGTGTAGACGTCGACCTGCGCGCGCCCGCACGAGGGGCAGGACACGATCTCGAGCCCGCGCGTCTTGAGGTTCAGCGACTCGAGGATCTGCAGGCCTACCTTGACCTCCTCGACCGGGGGGGCGGACAGCGAGACGCGGATGGTGTCGCCGATGCCCTCGGCGAGCAGCGCGCCGAACGCGACGGCCGACTTGATCGTCCCCTGGAATGCCGGCCCCGCCTCGGTGACGCCGAGGTGGAGCGGGTAGTCGCACGACTGCGACAGCAGCCGGTAGGCCTGCACCATCACGACCGGGTCGTTGTGCTTGACCGAGATCTTGATGTCGCGGAAGTCGTGCTCCTCGAACAGCGAGCACTCCCACAGCGCCGACTCGACGAGCGCCTCG
Organism: Mycobacteriales bacterium; assembly: GCA_046594005.1. GTDB lineage: Bacteria > Actinomycetota > Actinomycetes > Mycobacteriales > SCTD01 > SCTD01. Next base: position 4,448 of record JBKJQM010000099.1, on the reverse strand, counting down.
GGCGTCGCCTTGCCGTACTTGGCCATGATCCGCTTGTCCAGGCTGCCGGCGTTGACGCCGATGCGGATCGGCGTGCCGGCGTCCTTCGCGGCGCGCGCGACCTCGCCGACCTTGCCGTCGAACTCCCGGATGTTGCCGGGGTTCACGCGCACCGCGGCGCAACCGGCGTCGATGGCCGCGAAGATGTACTTGCTCTGGAAGTGGATGTCGGCGATGACCGGCAGCTGGGACTTCCGCACGATCGTCGCGAGCGCTTCGGCGTCGACCGGGTCGGGCACGGCGACGCGCACGATCTGGCAGCCGGTGGCCGTGAGCTCGGCGATCTGCTGGAGCGTGCCGTTGATGTCGGCGGTGACGGTCGTCGTCATCGACTGCACGCTGATCGGCGCACCGCCGCCGACGAGCACCCCGCCCACGTCGAGCTGGCGGGTCAGCCGCCGCTCCGCGAGCCGGGCGGGCGGCATCTCGGGCATGCCGAGGGCGATCGGGACGGGCTCTGTCATTGGGTGATCCTGATCGGGTTGACGAGGTCGGCGCCGAGCAGCCAGACCGTGAACGCCGCGAAGAACACGACGACGGCGTACGTCAGCGGCAGCAGCTTGGTGAGGTCGACGCGGACGAGGTCGCCGGTGTAGCCGCGCAGCCGGCGCACCTTGTCGCGCGCCTGCTCGTACAGCAGGACGGCGATGTGGCCGCCGTCCAGGGGCAGCAGCGGCAGCAGGTTGAAGATGCCGACGAAGGCGTTGAGGCCCGCCACGAGGACCAGGAAGTTCAGCGCCTTGAACGCGAGGGTCTCCTGGCTGGCCAGCACCTCGCCGCTGATGCGGGAGGCGCCGACGATGCCGATGAAGCCCTCGGCGTCGCGGTCGTCGCTGTAGACCTTGGTGATGGTGGGGATCTTCTCGGTGAAGGTCCGCTGGATGCCGAGCAGCATCTGCTTGCCGACCTCGCCGCTGTTCGTGACCGCCGCGATCGGGCCGAGGCGCTCGGTGCCCTGGCGGAAGCGCGGCGAGACGCCGATGGCGCCGACCGTCTCCACCGCGCTCTCGGGGTCGGTCTGGTCGAGCGTCGGGCGCTGCACGGCGACCGGCGTGACCGACATGGTGCGACGCTGCCCGTCGCGCTCCACGACCACCTCGACGGCGCGGCCCGGGTTGGCGCGGACCTGCTCGAGGAACTCGATGTAGCCGGTGGTGGGCGTGCCGCCGACCGACACCAGCACGTCGCCGGCCCGCAGACCCGCGGCCTTGGCGGGCGACGGCACCGACCCGGCGTCCTGACAGGTGGCGTCCGCGGACGCCGACACCGGGACGCACTCGGCCAGCGCGCCGATGCCGGGCGCGCGCTCGACGGCCCTGCCGATGGCCATCGACGACAGCAGCACCAGCAGGACGGCCAGGATGAAGTGCACGGTCGAGCCGGCGGCCAGGACGACGACGCGCTGCCGGGCCGGCTGGCGCCAGAACGCCCGCGCCTCGTCGCCGGGCTCGACCTCCTCGAGGGACGTCATGCCGACGATCTTCACGAAGCCGCCGGCCGGGATCGCCTTGACGCCCCACTCGGTCTCACCGGTACGGCGCGACCAGAGCGTCGGGCCGAAGCCGACGAAGAACTGGGTGGCCTTCATGCCGTAGCGGCGGGCGGTGAGGAAGTGGCCCGCCTCGTGCAGCGTCACCGAGATCAGCAGCGCCAGGACGAAGCCGACGAGGCCGAGCAGGTAGATGCCGTTGCCCTTGGCGATCGTGGCCACCATGACCGCCGCCAGCGCGCCCACGACGGCGAGCAGCGCGGTCTTCGACACGGGTGCAGGGGGCGGGGCGTCCCCGCCCGTCGCCGGCCTGCTCGCGACCAGGTTCGTCATGCGCCGTGCCTCCTCGTGACCTGCTCGACCACCTCGCGGGCACGCGTGCGCGCCCACTCCTCTGACTCCAACACGTCGGCAAGGGTCGCGCGTTCCCTGAACGGGTTCTCGTCCACGACGGCGGCCACGGTGTCGACGATCCCGAGGAACGGGAGGGCGCCGTCGACGAAGGCCGCGACGCACACCTCGTTGGCCGCGTTGAGCACTGCGGGGAAGGTGCCGCCACGCTCGCCGGCCGCCTTGCACAGCGCCACGGCCGGGAAGGCCAGCTCGTCCAGCGGCTCGAACTCCCACGTCGTCGCCGTCGTCCAGTCCAGACCGTACGACGCCCGCTCGAGCCGGTCCGGCCAGCCGAGGGCGAGCCCGATCGGCAGGCGCATGTCGGGCGGACTGGCCTGCGCCAGCGTCGAGCCGTCCACGAACTCCACCATCGAGTGCACCAGCGACTGCGGGTGCACCACGACGTCGATCGCGGCGTACGGGGTGCCGAACAGCAGGTGCGCCTCGATCACCTCGAGGCCCTTGTTGACCAGCGTCGCGGAGTTGATCGTGATGACCGGCCCCATGTCCCAGGTCGGGTGCGCCATCGCCTGCGCCGGCGTGACGTCGCCCAGCTCGTCCCGGGTCCGGCCGCGGAACGGGCCACCGCTGGCGGTCAGCACCAGGCGGCGCACCTCGTCCGCGCGCCCGCCGCGCAAGCACTGGGCGAGGGCGCTGTGCTCGGAGTCAACCGGCACGATCTGCGCCATGTACGGCGCGAGCAGCGGGCCGCCGGCGACGAGCGACTCCTTGTTGGCGAGCGCGAGGGTGCGGCCTGCCTGGAGGGCTGCCAGCGTCGGCGCGAGGCCCACCGAACCGGTCATGCCGTTGAGGACGACGTCGCACGGCCAGGCCGCGAGCTCGGCGGCGGCGTCCGGCCCGGCCAGGATCTTCGGGACGGCGAACTGGCCGGCACTGAACCCCTTCGCCTGGGCCGCGGCGTAGAACGCCAGCTGGAGGTCCTGCGCAGCGGTGGCCTTCGCCACCGCGACGACCTCGACGCCGAGCTCGAGCGCCTGCCGAGCCAGCACGTCGACGCGCTCACCACCGGCAGCCAGGCCGACGACGCGGAAGCGGTCCGGAGCCGCCCGTACGACGTCGATCGCCTGCGTGCCGATCGAGCCGGTCGAGCCCAGCAGCACGATCTCGCGCGCCCCGCTGCCTCCGGCCATGCCTCCAGTGTCCCAGGTCGCCCCGCCGGGCGCCGCCCTACGGGGTGGGCCAGGCTGAGGGCGTGGCAGCGCGCGTACGAGGACGGTTCCGCCGGCGGCAGCTGCTGCTCGGCGTGCTGGTCGTCGCCGTGGTCAGCGGCCTGCTGGTGCTGGCCCTCGGCGCGCGTCCCTCCGCCGACGCGCCCTCGCCCGTGGGGCTGGAGCAGGCGCACGTCGGCACGACGTACGGCTTCGACGGCGTCGTCTGCCTCGGTTCGCAGGTCGCCGGGTCGACCGTCGACGGGGTCGAGGTCCGGCAGGCGCCCGGCAGCCGGACCGCGCTGGTCGTCCCGCCCGAGGGGCGGCTCACGCTCGGCTTCCCGGTGGACGCCGACGCAGGCACGTCGGTGGACGGCTACGTCGTGCCGGCCGGCGCCCAGGACTGCACGCTGCGGGTCCTCGTGACCCCCACCCGGACCGGCCGGGTGAACGCCGGGACGCTGCGGGTCCGGCTGCGGTACGGCCCGGGCGGGCTGCTGCGCCGGACCGCCTCGGTGACGCCCCAGCTGGTCCTGGACGTCACGGCCACCGGACCCGACCCTCGCTCTGCGTAGCGCAAGAAACGGGCTTAATCAGGGCATACCCGGACAGTAGTCGGGCGATTGACTACAGGCAGTCACACAGCGTGCCGACGACTGGGGCATGGCACGCACCTCTCCCACCCTCTCCGGCGCCCGCGGCTGGGCCACCGTCGCGACGCTCACCACCGTCCTGTCCGGCGTGGTCGCGCTGCAGCTGCCGTCGGCGAACGCCGACGCACCGGCTGCCCCCGCGCCGACCGCCGTCGCCGTCGCCGCACCTGCCGTGGAGACCGCCCGCGCGGTCCCGGCCGCAGCGCTGGTCGTGCGGCCGGCCGCGGTCGCGGTTGCCAAGCCGGTTGCCAAGCCCGTTGCCAAGCCGGTTGCCAAGCCCGTTGCCAAGCCGGTCCGCAAGCCGGCGCCGAAGGCGGCACCCGTCCGCGCGTCCGTCGTCCGTCCCGCCGCCGCCCGCCCGGGCCTGTGCTCCGGCAGCGGCTGGCAGGCCCGTCGCGGCCAGGCGGCGCTCGACTCGCTGCGCGCCGGCGCCGCCCGTACCGGCTTCTCCGTCACCTTCGCTGCCGCACGCAAGGGCTACATGGGCATGACGTACCTCGAGCAGCACCGCATCGACGTCTTCGTCCGCTCCTGCGACGTCCAGTCGACCGACCTGCTCCGCCACGTCATGGCGCACGAGCTCGGCCATGCCTGGGACACCACCCGCATGACAGCCGCGAGCCGCCAGGCCTACCAGGCGGCACGCGGCATCCCGAGCAGCACGCCCTGGTACGGCTGCTCCGGCTGCAGCGACTTCGCGACCCC
>JBKJQM010000416.1:0-3779 GCA_046594005.1 Mycobacteriales bacterium | reverse complement strand
GTGCACAGGTCGGCGAGCCGCGGGACGAGCAGTGCCGTGATCGAGTCGATGGTCTGGCCGACGTCGAGGCTGGCGGTGAGCGCGACCGAGGCGTCGGCGAGGAACGCCAGGCGGTCGGCAGCCTCGGCGGCGGACGTCGAGGCCTGGTCGCGTTCCAGCGCCTGGGCGAGAGCGTCGGCCAGGGTCTGCACGAACTCGGACAGCGTCTGCTCGTCGTGCTTGCCGGCCGGCGGGAAGGTGAGGCTGAGCACCCCGAGCCGGTGGGCTCCGACGACGAGGGGGACGACGTGCAGGGACCGCTCGGTGTCGTACACGGCGGACAGCGCGGGGAACCGCTCAGCCAGGTGGGCGAGGCTGCGTGCGACGAAGGGGGTGCCGGTGCGGAAGACGAGCGGGCCGGGCAGGTCGGCGTCGCGCTTCATGTGCTGGTAGGTCTGCACGGCTGGGGAGCTGCTGCCCTGCGTCCGCGCCCAGCGCAGCTCGTCGTCGGGCCCGCTCAGGTACACGCTGCCGGACAGCGCACCCAGCGTCGTCCTCGCGTGCTTGATCACGACGTCGCAGATCTGGGCCTGGCCGTGGGCCGCCGTCAGCTCGCGCTGCACCTTCTGCAGCATGGCAAGCCGGTCGGCGGTGACGCGCAGCTCGGACAGCACGGTGACCTCGTCCGACAGCACCCGGACGAAGCTGCGCGGCCGCGGCGGGGGCTGCCCGGCGGCCAGCGCACGGAGCTGCTCGGCCAGCGCGTTCACCGACCAGGTCCGGAACACGCGGTGCAGCGGTGGTGTCTCCAGGGTGAGCAGGCGGGCGGCGCGGCTGTAGGCGTCCGCTTCGTCGAGCGCCGCGAGGTAGCGCTCGCCCGCGTCGGCGGCGGTGACGGGCAGGACGAGCACCAGCTCGGTCTCCTCGAGCCCGCGGGCGGCGGCGGCGATCGCCTGATGCTTGATGCCTGCGCGCGCGACCGCGAAGTCGGTCGTGATCGTGTCGATGAGGTTGCGCAGCTCGGGTGGCTGCTCGGCGGTGCTGGCACGTTCCAGCGTCAGCTCGCGGACGACGTTGTCGATGTGGTGCTCGGCGTCCAGGAGCAGGTCGGTGGGCACGGAGCCGATCCGGACCTCGTACACGTCAGGACCGCCGGCCTTGGCTGCGGTGGGCGCGGGAGCGGCGTCGAGGGGGAACGCGTCGACCAGCTCGGCGAGGTCGACGCTGCCGGCGCGCTGGGCGGGCGCCCCGGTGGCGCCCGGCGTACCGCCGACGGGCAGGGTGGCCCACACGCACTTGCCGCCGTCGGCGCCCGGCTCGACGCCCCACGCGACGGACAGGGCCGTCACCAGCGTCAGCCCCCGACCCGTCATCGCATCGAGGGTCGGCGCGGGCATGACCAGCGGGGCCCCACCCCGGTCGCAGACCTCGATGCGGATGCCTCCGTGACGCGGGTCCGTGCGGACCCGAACGGTGATGGGCGAGCTCCCGTGCAGCTGCGCGTTCGTGACCAGCTCGGTCACGACGACGTGCGCGTCGTCGAGCAGACGAGCCGCGGTAGCGCCGGCTTCGCCGGCGGCGACGTGCCTCAGACCGGCCGTCAGGAAGCGCCGGGCTCGTGATGCGGCGTCGGGCTCGGCGTCGACGACGAGCTCCTCGCCGTGGTCGAGCGCCGTCACGTCACCCCCTGCTGCCGCACCGTCCGTGGTGCGGATCATTGTGCCGCCTGCCCGCGACAGCGCCAGGCGAGGTGGGTGCTCCGGCCCGGCCGCGTCAGACGGACAGGACCAGCTTGCCGCGTACGACGCCGTCGACGAGCAGCTGGAGCGCCTGCGTGGCCTGTTCCAGAGGCAGCACCCGGTGCACGGAGGGCGTCACCTGACCGGAGTCGATGAGGCCGGCAAGGACGCTGAGGTCCGCGGCGTTCTCCTTGCACACGAACATGCCGAGGCTCTGCCGGAGCAGCGGTGACAACAGGGTCGCGCCGAGCTGCCGCTGCACGCCGCCGAGGACGCGGCCGCCGGTCTCGCCGCCGACGACCACGAGCCTCCCCGAGCGGGTGAGGGCCTTGCGCAGCAGGGAGATCCGGGTGTTCCCGCCGACGTCGAGGATGACGTCGTAGCGGCGTGCCGGCAGGTCGTCGGCGGTGTGGTCGAGCGCAGCGTCGGCGCCGAGCGCACGCACCAGGTCCAGCTTGCCGGTGCTCGCGACGCCGGTGACGACGGCGCCGTACGCCTTGGCGATCTGGACGGCGAACGACCCGACGCCGCCGCTCGCACCGATGACCAGCACCTGCTGGCCGGGCTGCACCTTGCCGTGGTCGCGGACGGCCTGCAGCGCCGTCATCCCCGACACGGGCACGGCAGCGGCCCGCTCGGGCTCCAGCGTCGCCGGCCTGAGCGACAGCGTGCGCTCGGGGGCGCGGACGTACTCGGCCCAGGTGCCGCGGCCGGTGCCGTACACCTCGTCGCCGATGCGCAGTCGCGTGACGCCGGTGCCCACGGCGACGACGGTCCCCGCGAGGTCTCCGCCGACGACCGGGTTCTTCGGCGCCCGGACGCCGAAGCCCGCGAGCCGGACCGGGTAGGGGAGCCCGGTCACCACGTGCCAGACGCCGCGGTCGACGCCGGCCGCACGCACCGCGACGAGGACCTCGTCGGGACCGGCGCCCGGTCTGCTCACCTGTGCGACCCGCAGGACGTCGGCCGGTGAGCCGTAGCGGTCACGCACGACGGCGCGCATCGTGCCCGTCGAGATCGGGGTGCCGGCCGGGAGCTGCCGTGTCGTCATGGGGTGCCCCTTCGGTGTCGGGCTTACGGTGTAAACATGTTGTACGCTTACACCGTAAGCCCGTCAACCCCGGGGGTGCAGGTGCCGATACGCGACGAGCCGGACGTCCGGCCACGACTGACGCGGCAGCGCGTGCTGCGGGCCGCGACGGCTCTGGCCGACTCAGCCGGTCTCGAGGCCCTCTCGATGCGCAAGCTCGGTGAGCAGCTCGGGGTGGAGGCCATGTCGCTCTACAAGCACGTCGCGAACAAGGACGACCTGATCGACGGCATGGTCGACGGCGTCTTCGCCGAGATCGACCTGGCCGGCGACGAGAAGGGCTGGCGGGCGGCTGTGCGCCGACGTTCCGTCTCCGTCCGCCAGGTCCTGCAGCGCCACCCCTGGGCGGTGCCGCTCATGCAGTCCCGCACGCACCCCGGCGAGAGCACGCTGAGCCACCACGACGCGATGATCGGCCTCCTGCGGGGAGCCGGCTTCTCCGTCGTGCTGACGGCGCACGCGATGTCGGTCGTCGACGCCTACGTGTACGGCTTCGCTCTGCAGGAGAAGGCGCTTCCCTTCGACACGGAGGAGCGCAGCGCGGAGGTGGTGCAGCACATCCTCGAGGCGATGCCCGCCGAGCGTTGGCCGCACCTGGTGGAGCTCTCACTCGAGCACGTGCTCCGGCCCGGCTACGACTACGGAGACGAGTTCGAGTGGGGACTGGACCTCGTGCTGGACGGGTTGGAGCGGATGCGCAGGAAGCGGTGACCCAGGCACCGTGGCCACCGCCCTCCTGGCGTCAGCGCGCGGTGAGCTCGACGCCGTCCTCGCCCTGCACGACGGTCCAGGTCTGCAGCGCGGTCTTGGGCGGACCGGACACGACAGCGCCGGTAGCGATGTCGAAAGTGCCCGCGTGGCAGGGGCACACGACGTTGCGCCCGTCCACCTCGCCGTCCGCGAGCGAGCACGCGGCGTGCGTGCACTCGTCCTGGAAGGCGAACAGCTCGCCGTCGACCCGGGTCACGGTG
>JBKJQM010000195.1:0-4546 GCA_046594005.1 Mycobacteriales bacterium | reverse complement strand
GACCGTCGGCGTGTACTCCTGCCGCGCCTGCGGGAACGAGCTGTTCACCAGCGACACGAAGTTCGACTCGCACTGCGGCTGGCCCAGCTTCTACGCCCCCAAGGCCGGCGACGCCGTAGAGCTGCACGTGGACAGCAGCCTCGGCATGACCCGCACCGAGGTGCTGTGCGCGAAGTGCGGGTCGCACCTCGGTCACGTCTTCGAGGACGCGCCGCAGACCCCGACCGGTGACCGCTTCTGCATGAACAGCGTCAGCCTGCGCCTCCAGGCTGCGGACTAGCCCTTCCGGACCAGCCCCGATGGGCCGTACGCCTGCTGCGGAGGAACATGGGGACGTCGCACGATGGGCAGGAACAGGCCGGGCGCCGCAGCGCCGGGAAGGGCAGGTCGACGGTGGACGGCAGCGTGCTCGTGCGTCTCGAGCTGCCCCCGGAGCCGCGCAGCGTGCGCGAGGCACGCGGTCTGGTCCGCACGGCGCTGGCCGGCTGGGCCCTCGAGCACCTCGAGGCGCCCGCCGTCCTGCTCGTCAGCGAGCTCGCCACCAACGTCGTCCTGCACGCGCGGACGCCTTTCGTCGTGACTGCTGAGCAGCGCGGCGAGGTCCTGCGGATCTCCATCACGGACGCCTCCGCCAACCGCCCGTCGCGGCGCCGGCACGGCGTGCAGGCCGGCACCGGCCGAGGGCTCGGCCTGGTCGCGACGCTGGCCACGGAGTGGGGCGCCGAGCCGGCCGAGCACCCGTTCGCGAAGACGGTCTGGTTCGAGCTCCCGGTCGACCCGGCAGCCCTGCCGGACCCGGGCGAGGGCGCCCTGCTCGCGTAGGGCCGAGCGCTACGGCAGTCCCGCGACCACGTCTGAGACGGACTTGCGGATGCCGCTGTAGAAGGGCGTCTCGAGCTTGGTGTGCAGCCGCGCCCGCGACGCGCGCAGCGCCCGCAGGCAGTCGGTGATGCGGTGCATCTCGTCGGCCTCGAAGGCCAGCAGCCACTCGTAGTCGCCGAGCCCGAACGCGGCCACGGTGTTGGCCCGCACGTCCTCGAACTCGCGGCCCATGATCCCGTGCTCGGAGAGCATGCCCTTGCGGTCGTAGTCGGGCAGCAGGTACCACTCGAGCGAGCGGTTGAAGGGGTAGACGCAGACGTACTTCCTGGGGTCCTCGCGGCGGACGTACGCCGGGATGTGGTTGCGGTTGAACTCCGCCGGCCGGTGAATAGCGACCGCCGACCACACCGGCGCGAGGTGCCGGCCGAGACCGGTCTGGCGGAAGCGGTTGTAGGTGTCCTGCAGGACGTCGACGTCCGGACAGGTCCACCACACGAGCAGCTCGGCGTCGGCCTTGAAGCCGGACACGTCGTAGGTGCCACGCGTGTAGACGTCCTTCTGCAGCGCGCTGTCCAGGAAGGCCTGCGCCTCCTCTGCCAGCGGGGTCCGGTCCTCCGGCAACGGCGTCGTCGCCGTGAACACGGCGTACATCGTGTAGAGGATCTGGTCGTTCAGCTCGCGTGCGCTAGCAGCCTCGGTCATGCGGCTCAGTCTGCCGCAGCGCCGCCTGCGCGGCCTCGCGGCCGCTGCGGGCGCAGGCCGGTACCCCCACGCCGTCGTACGCCGCCCCCGCGACCGCGAGGCCCGGGTGCCGTCCCACGTCCTCGCGGACCCGCCTGACGCGGTCGAGGTGGCCGACCGCGTACTGCGGCAGCCCGCCCCCCCAGCGCACCACGCGGCTGTCCGCGACCCTGGGCAGCGGTCCGACGGCCTGCCCCAGCTCTGACAGCACCGCGTCGACCAGCTCGGCGTCCGGTCGCTGCAGGTCCGCGGCCTCGCCGAAGCGGCCGACGCTGGCCCGCACGACGGCCGGCCCGCCGGAGAGGTACGCCCACTTGCGGGAGGTGAAGGTGACCGCCTTGGTCGTACGGCCCTCGACGGCCGGAACGAGGTAACCGCTGCCGCTCCCGGGGGTCGGGCCGTCGAGCACGAGCGTGACGATCGCGACGCTGGCGTACTCCAGCGAGGCGATCTCGACCGCAGCGGCCGGGGCGACGTCGCCGAGCAGCCGGGCGGCCGCGGGGCCGGGCGCCGCCACCACGACAGCGTCGGCGTGCAGCCGCTGCGGCGAGGCCGCCGAGCCGGTGGTCAGCGCCCAGCCGTCCGGCGTGCGAGCGATCCCGCGCACCGTCGTGCCGAGACGCACGTCGGCACGTGCGGCCGACGCCACCGCAGCGGGCAGTCGGCCGAGACCGCCTGGCAGCGAGGCGAACAGCGGCCCGTCGGTCGGGGGCGTAGCGGCCCGTGCGGCGCGGGCGGCGAGCAGCAGGCTGCGGTGCCGGGCCACGTGCGGGACCAGCTGCGGGAGCGTCGCCCGCATGGACAGCAGGTCGGCGCGGCCGGCGTAGACGCCGCCGAGCAGTGGGTCGACCAGCCGCTCGACGACCTCCGGTCCGAAGCGCCGGCGCACCAGTGCCCCGACGCTGACGTCCTCCTCCACGGGGCCCCCGGGCATCGCGAGGTCAAGCGGCACCCTCAGCAGGCCCCGGCTGGACAGCAGCTCGCTCCTGGCCAGCGCCGCCAGGTCCGTCGGGAGGCCGAGCAGGGTCCCCGTCGGCAGCGGCCGCAGCGCCCCCCTGCTCCACACCGATGCGGCTCCTGCAGCCGGCGCGACCAGGTCCTGCTCGACGCCGGCGCCACGGGCGAGGGCGAGCCCGTCCGGCACGCGCGTGAGCATCGAGTCGGCGCCCTCGTCGATGGCGACCCCGCCGACCTCGCTGACGGCGACCTTGCCGCCCAGGCGGCTGCTCGCCTCGAGCACCACCACCTCGGCGTCCGGACGCAGCCGCCGCGCCTCGAGAGCGGCGGACAGACCGGCGATGCCCCCACCGACCACCACGACGCGCACGGACCCAGCCTAGGGAGGAGACCCGACCGTGACCTGCCGTGCGCAACCGCTCCCTCGACGGGTGCGTCACACCGGCATCCGAGCCCGGAGGTCCTCATGACCCGCACGCCGTCGCACGTCCTGCTCGCGCTCATGACCGCCCTCGCCGTGGCGGGCTGCTCCGGAGGGTCCTCCGACAGCACCTCGTCCACCGCCGCCGCGTCCGCCGGCAAGGCCGACTCCGCCGACTCCGCCGACTCCGCTGCCGGCGGGTCCGCCCAGGCAGGCGCCGCCGCCCCCGAGGCCGCCGGCAAGGCAGGCACGGTGGTGAACGCCCGCGTCGCGTCCGGGCCGGCGCTGATCCGCACCGGCGAGCTGTCAGTGCAGGTCAGGGACGTCCGCCGCGCCGCAGACGCCGCCGGCGCGCTCGCGCGCGGTGCGGGCGGCGCGGTGCAGTCCGAGGAGCGCAGCGGCAGCGGCGAGAAGGCCTCGGCCGTCGTCGTGCTGCGCGTGCCGCCGCGGTCCTTCGACCAGGTCCTCACCCGGCTGTCCTCGCTCGGCAAGGAGCGCGACCGGCAGCTCGGCACGACTGACGTGACGGACCAGGTCGTCGACCTCGACAGCCGCATCGGCACGCAGGAGGCCAGTGTCGCGCGCGTGCGGGCGCTGCTCGACCGGGCCGGGAGCCTGGGCGAGGTGGTCCAGATCGAGGGCGAGCTCACCAAGCGGACCGCGGACCTCGAGTCGCTGCAGGCCCGCCTCGCCGCCCTCGACGAGCAGGTCGACCTGTCCACCCTCACGCTGCGGCTCGACGGCGACGCGGATCCCGCAGCCGCACCGGCGTCCGGCCCGCTCGGCTTCCGCGACGGCCTAGCCGCGGGCTGGGACGCGATCCTGGTGCTGGGCCGTGCCGCGGGCGTCACCCTCGGCGCCGTCCTGCCGTTCTCCCCGCTCCTGCTGGTCGCAGGCGCCCTGCTCTGGCGATCCCGCTCTCGGCGGCCGGTTGCGGCCTAGGGTCGGTCCGTGGACTGGGCCGCGGGCGCGATCGAGGACGAGGCGCAGCTGCGCGAGCTGTACGACGAGTCCAGCTGGTTGGTGAAGAACAAGGAGATCGACCACGTCGACGCCGGCTGCCGGGCCTACCTGGCGGCGTGCGGCTTCGTGCTGCTCGCGAGTGCCGACGCGCAGGGCCGGGTGGACGTGACGCCGCGGGGCGGCCCGCGGGGCTTCGTGACCGTGCTCGACGACCGCACCCTCGCGATCCCGGACGCCACCGGGAACCGCCGGCTCGACACCCTGCGCAACGTCGTGCAGACCGGCCGGCTGGGGCTCATCGCCCTCATCCCGGGACGCGGCCAGACGCTCCGGATGAACGGAACCGCCTGTGTGACAGCCGATCCGGCGCTGCTGGACCGGCTGACCGCCGTCGGCAAGCCGCCCCGCGCGGCTCTGGTCCTGCAGGTGGAAGAGGTTTTCACACACTGCCCGAAGGCGTTCGTCCGGTCCGGCCTGTGGGACCCCTCTACGTGGCCGGGTCCGGACGAGCAGCCCTCCCCCGCCTCGCTCCTGCGCGACCACGTCGGGGACCCGGCGCTCGGGCTCGCCGAGGCCGAGCAGGCGATGGCCGACGCGGTCACCGTTCACCTGCCCTGACGCTCCAGCGCGCGCTCCGGCCCG
>JBKJQM010000135.1:0-3043 GCA_046594005.1 Mycobacteriales bacterium | reverse complement strand
CGCCTGGTGCGCGGGCGCTCCGGCTGGTGGTGCGCGCTGCCGGTCGCCGCCGGACCGGTGCCCGTCGTGGCGCTGCTGCTGGGGATGGGCGTCGTGCCGCGCCAGGGCGTGGCGGTGGTCCCGGTCGCCGGCATCCTCATCGGCGGCGCCATGAACGCGACCGTCCTGGCCGGGCGGCGCGCGCTCGACGAGCTGCGCACGCGGCGCGGCGAGGTCGAGGCGGCGCTCGCGCTCGGGTTGTCTGCGCGGGACGCCGGCCTGATGGTCAGCCGCCCGGCTGCGTCGGAGGCGCTGGTGCCGGGCCTGGACCAGACCCGCACCGTCGGCCTGGTCGCGCTGCCTGGCGCCTTCGTCGGCACGCTGCTCGGCGGGGCCAGCCCCGTGGAGGCCGGCGCGGTCCAGGTGCTGGTGCTGGTGGCCCTGCTCGCGGTGCAGTCCGTGGCGGTGGTCCTGACGGTCGAGCTGCTCGCCAGAGGGGTGCTGCGCCGCACGGAACGCGGCAGGCAGGAGCGCTCCGGTGGCAGGCTCGGCCGGTGAGCCCTGCCGAGCACCGCCCATGACCGCCGTGCTGCCGCTGCTCAGCGCCGTCGCCGGCGCGGTCGTGGTCGGCAGCACCGCCTCCAGCGTCGTCACGACGCTGGTCGTCCCCCGCCGCTCGCGCAGCCGGGTGCCGCTGGCGGTCGACCGGGCGGTCGACGCCTGCTACCGGCTGGCGACCCACCGGCTGCGGGAGTACGACGCCCGCGACCGCGTGCTGGCGAGCCAGGCCTCGACGACGATCCTGCTGCAGCTGAGCGCCTGGCTGGTGCTGTTCTACGCCGGCTTCACCCTGCTGTTGTGGCCGCTCACGCCGGACGGCCTGGGACAGGCCGCGGCGCAGGCCGGGTCGTCGCTGTTCACCCTCGGCTACGCCGGCCCGGACAGCCCGGCACTGACGGTCGTCGACTACGTCGCCGCGGCCTGTGGCCTGGTCACCGTCGCGCTGCAGGTCGGCTACCTGCCGAGCCTGTACGGCGCGTTCAACCGGCGGGAGACCGAGGTGACGCTGCTGACCTCACGAGCGGGGACCCCCGCGTGGGGGCCGGAGCTGCTGGCCCGGACGCGCTTCGGCTTCGGGGACGACGACGAGGGCGTCGTCATGGACGCCTTCTACCTGTCGTGGGAGCGGTGGGCCGCCGACCTCGCCGAGAGCCACACCAACTACCCGGTGCTGACGCGCTTCCGGTCGCCGGTCGCGCTCAACGACTGGCTGGTCGGGCTGGTCGCCGTCCTGGACAGCGCCGCCCTGTGGATGGCCCTCGCTCCCTCGCGCGCTCCGGCCGTGGAAGCCCGGCTGTGCCTGCGGATGGGGTTCACCGCGCTGCGCGCACTGGCCGAGACGCTCGACATCGAGGTCGACCACGATCCGGACCCCGACGCGCCGCTGCTGCTGCCGTACGAGGACTACCTCGCCGGCGTCGCCCGACTGAGCACGACGACCTTCCAGACCGAGCGCACCGCAGCGCAGGCGTGGCCGGACTTCCGCGGCTGGCGCACGAACTACGAAGCGGTGGCGTACGCGCTGGCCCTGCGGCTGGACGCCGTGCCGGCTCCGTGGACCGGGCCGCGGCACAGCGGCGGGGGAACGATCGAGCCGGTACGGCCGCCCAACCGCACGCCGACACCCGCGGACGAGGACGGAGACGCCGACGGCCCCCGACCCGGTGGGGTCGAGGGCCGTCGGGCCGTGCCTGAGGACTAGCTGCTGGCGACGACGGACCGCGAGCGGCCGACGCGCACCATGGCGGCACCGGTGCCGAGCATCAGCGCGGACAGCAGCACCAGGGTCTCGGTGTCACTGCCGGTGAAGGGCAGGGCCGACGGCGAGGCGGTGCTGCCGCCGACGGCGACGGGCCGCGCGGCCGGGGCGGCGAGCGGCTGAGGCGCGTTCTCGAAGGCCTGGTCGACGACGCCCTCGAGCGGGGCGTTGGCCACCGGGACGTTCGCGACGGGCCCGCTGACGACGGTGCCGTTGCCCAGGGTGACCGGCGTGCCGGCCGGCTGGCCGGCGGTGACGACGGTCGTGCCGCCGCCGGTGGTGGTGGTGGTGGTACCGCCGCCGCCGTTCGTGCCGCCGCCGCCGTTCGTGCCGATGGAAGCCGTGGGCGACGCGCTGGCGGACGTGCTGGCCGACGCACTCGCCGACGCACTCGCCGACGCACTGGCCGAGGCCGTCGGCGAGGCCGTGCCCGTCGCGCTGGCGGAGGCCGACGGAGAGGCGCTCACGCAGCCCGTGTGGGCCGGGTTGCCGCCGTTGTCGCCGACGCCGTTGTTGTTGTCGCACTCGTAGCCGTTGTTGGGGTCGCCGCCACCGGGCAGCTGGCCGGGCGGGTTCTTGCCGTCGGCGTTGCCGACGGTCCCGTTCTCCGGGGCCTTGCCGTTGCCCTGGTTGTCCCCACTGCTCGGCGTCGGGTCGTACGGACCGTTGGTGTTGGCACCCATGCCCACGGTCGGGGTCGCGCTGGCGCCCTGGCCGAGGCCGTCGGCGGCCACGGCGGTGCCGCCGGTCATCAGCGCGATGACGGGCGCGCACAGCACCAGGGCGGCGCCGGTCGCGGCAACCGCACGGCGGCGGCGGGCGACGAGGCGGACGAGGTCGGGGGTGATGTCGTTCGGGGGCAGAGAAGACATGTGAGCTCCGGAAGATGTGGGGCGGTGTGCGCATGTCGGTCTCGCCATTGGCTCCCCGGACGGCCAGGCGACCGTGTTTCCTCCGTGCCCCTGGTGGGGTCGGTGAGGACCGTCCGGATCAGTGCGTCGTACGCGGGCGGGGTGTCCGCCCTTGCTGGTCCACCTCCCCGACACCGACCTGCAGAACCCAGGACTCATGTACCAGTCGTGAGGCGCCGGTCACCCCGGGTCACGGCGCTGCCCAGGGGACGCCGACGGCCCCCGACCGCAGTGCGGTTCGGGGGCCGTCGAGGCGGTGGCGGGTGAAGGGTTCGAACCTTCGTAGGCTGAGCCGGCAGATTTACAGTCTGCTCCCTTTGACCACTCGGGCAAC
>JBKJQM010000066.1:0-3409 GCA_046594005.1 Mycobacteriales bacterium | reverse complement strand
ACTGCATGGTGTCGACCCGGGCCGTCAGGACCGAGCGCAGCCGTCCCTCGAAGCTGGTCTCCCGGTCGAGCCCGGGCCGCGAGGCCTCGATGTGCAGCGACTGCGACTGGTCGTAGTAGGCCTGCACCAGGTGCTGCTTGCTCGGGAAGTAGTAGTAGGCGTTCCCGACCGAGACCCCCGCCTCGCTGGCGATCAGGCGCATCGTCGTGGCCCCGTAGCCCCTCTCGTGGAACAGGCGCAGGGCCGTGTCGACGATGAGCTCCCGCGTCTGCTCGCCGCGCGCGGACGGCGCGCGCTCAGGCGGGGGTGCAGTCACAGGCCTCACCGTAGGTGCCGAGCGAGCGCCGGTGCCGGGACACGAAGCTGACCACTGCACGCGCCTTGGGCATGAGGGCGGGCGTGCTCAGCCGCTGCGCCAGGCCGCGCTTGCCGTCCAGCGCCCACAGGCACACCACCCAGGCCTTGGCGCCCACCCAGACCTCGCCGCCGTCTCCCACGACGGTGAGGTCCTCGAGGGTCATCGCCGGGTCGAGGTGCGGGTAGCGGCGGACCGCCTCGGGTGACGCGGCCGGCAGGAACTCCAGCGGGACCAGCTGCGCCTGGCGCTCCAGCCAGGACCGCGCCGTGCGGCACAGGTTGCACCGCTCGTCGTAGAGCACGGTCACCCGCTGCAGCGGGCCCTGCGTCATGCCGGCAGGACGGTCGAGGACCACACGCCGTCGGGGGCGACGGGCGGGCGCAGCGCAGACCGGCTGGACAGCTGGGCGCGACGACGCAGCTTGTTGAGGACGTACAGGTTGCCCAGGTGCAGGACGCCCAGCAGCAGCACCACGGTGCCGACCTTCACCGACAGCGCCTCCATCGCGGACGTCGCATCGACGACGGGGTCGCTGGTCTTCAGCGCCATGGAGACGTAGCCCAGGTTCACGAGGTAGAAGCCGACGACGAGCAGGTGGTTGACCGCCGAGGCCAGGTCCTCGTCGCCGTCGAAGACGTCGAGCAGGAAGACGCGGCCGTTGCGGCGCAGGGTGCTGCCGACCCAGAGCGTGATGGGCACGGCGATCGCGAGGTACGCGGAGTAGGTGAGCACGAGCGGGTCCATGGGGTCCTCCTCTAGTTGAACACGTTCAGACATGTGCACCGTAGGGCGAGACACCCGCCGTGGCAAGGCTCAATGTGAACGCGTTCAACTCGACGCGGAGGTGGGCTGTGCCGGGACTCGTCGGAGTGCTCGTGGTGGTCGCCATGACGCCCATCGCCCCGATCGGCCTGCACCTGCTGGGAACGCGAGGGCTGCTGGCGCTCGCCCGGCCCTGACCCCGTGCCCGGATGCCCACGGCGCCCCTGGGAGACTGGCCGGCGTGACCCTCCTGCACGCGGCCGGCCCGCTGGACTGGCTGGAGCCGGCGGCGCAGGCGCGCGAGCGGGCCGGACTCCGGCGCACCCTCCGGTCGCGGCCCGCGGGCGGCGAGCCGCTGCTGGACCTGGCCGGCAACGACTACCTCGCCCTGTCCCGTCACCCGGCAGTCGTGACGGCCGCAGCCGAGGCCGCCCAGCGGTACGGCGCCGGCTCCACCGGCTCGCGCGCCGTCACCGGCACGACGGACCTGCACCTCGAGCTCGAGGTGCAGCTTGCCGCCCACCTGGGGGCGCAGGCGGCACTGGTCCTGTCGTCGGGCTACCTGGCCAACCTCGCCGCCGTGACCTCCCTGTCCGGGCCCGGCACGCTGGTCGTCAGCGATGCCGGCAACCACGCCTCGCTCGTCGACGCCTGCCGCCTGTCGCGGGCCCGTGTCGTCGTGGTGCCCTCCGGGGACGTCGGCGCGGCTGAGCAGGCGCTGGCGGACCGGCCGGAGACGCGTGCACTTCTCGTGACGGACGCGGTCTTCAGCGCCACCGGCGCCCTCGCCGACCTGCCCGCGCTGCACGCCGCCGCCCGCCGCACCAGCGCGCTGCTCGTCGTCGACGAGGCGCACTCCGTCGGCGTCGTCGGCGCCCAGGGTCGCGGGGCCGTCCACGCTGCAGGGCTGGCCGGTTCCCCGGACGTCGTCGTGACCGCCACGCTGTCCAAGGCGCTCGGCAGCCAGGGCGGCGCCGTGCTCGGCCCCGCCGCCGTGCGCGACCACCTCGTCGACACCGCGCGGGCGTTCCTGTTCGACACCGCTCTCGCGCCGCCCTCGGCGGGGGCAGCCCTGGCGGCGCTGCGGCTCGTCGAGGCCGACCGGGTCGGCCGGCTGCGACGCGCCGCGGACCGCCTCGCGCGCGGGCTCGGCGTCCCCCTCACCGACAGCGCCGTCGTCCCCGTCGTGCTCGGCGACCCCGGCCGCGCTGCCGCCGCCCGGGACGCCTGCGCGCGAGAAGGCCTGCTGGTGGGCTGCTTCCGCCCGCCGTCCGTACCTGACGGTCACTCCTGCCTGCGCCTCACCGCCCGCGCGGACCTGACCGACGCGGAACTGGAACGGGCCGTGGACGTCGTCCGCCGAGCCGTCGCGTGACCGCCCTGCTCGTCACGGGCACCGGCACGGGGGTCGGCAAGACGGTCGTCACGGCGGCTCTCGCGGCGCTCGCCCTCGACCGGGGCGCGCGGTGCACGGTGGTCAAGCCGGCGCAGACAGGGGTGCCTGACGACGCTCCGGGCGACCTCGCCGACGTCGTCCGCCTCGCCGGCGAGGGCGTGCGGACGGTCGAGCTGGTCCGCTACCCCGACCCGCTGTCCCCTCCCGCGGCAGCTCGGCGCAGCGGCCGGCCGCCGCTCGACCCCGCCGTCTGCGCCGACGCCGTGCTGTCGGCCGAGCGGAACGCAGACCTCGTGCTCGTCGAGGGCGCCGGCGGCCTGCTCGTCCGCTACGACGAGGACGGCTTCACGATGGCCGAGCTCGCCCGCACCCTGCGCCTGCAGGTGCTGGTCGTCACCGAACCCGGGCTCGGCACCCTGAACGCGACGGCGCTGACCCTCGAGGCCGTCGCGCACCGCGGCCTGGACCTCGCCGGCCTGGTCGTCGGCAGCTGGCCGCCGGATCCCGGGCTGGCGGAGCGCAGCAACGTCGCGGACCTCGAGATGCTCGCCGCCCGGCCGCTGTTCGGCGCGCTCCCCGCGGGTGCAGGAGCGGGCGGGCCGGACTTCCTCACCACGGCGCGCGCCGGGCTGGGCCGCCAGCTCGGCGGCGCCTTCGACCCGGCGGCCTTCCGTCGAGGGTGCGCGTGAGGGATCTCGTCACCCGGGACCGCGCCGCCGTCTGGCACCCGTACGCCTCGGTCGTCGAGCCGTCCCCGCTGTGGCCGGTCGCGGACGCGCACGGCACCCGGCTCGTGCTGGCCGACGGGCGCGAGCTCGTCGACGGCATGTCCTCCTGGTGGCCCGCCGTCCACGGCTACCGCCACCCGGTGCTGGACCGCGCGGTGCACGAGC
>JBKJQM010000060.1:0-2942 GCA_046594005.1 Mycobacteriales bacterium | reverse complement strand
CTCGTGCTCGAACAGCTCGGCGTCGCCCTCGTCGGCGAAGTAGCCGTGCTCGCGGCCGGCCTTGCCGTAGGTGCGGACGACCCGGTCGATGAGCTGCTTGAGCGAGTGCTCGCGCTGCGGGGTGCCGACGGCGCCGCGGAAGTACTTGGTGGTGACGATGTTCGCGGCGTTGACCGACCAGAAGTCCGGGAACTCGACGCCGTGCTGCTCGAAGTTGATCGTGCCGTCGCGCCAGTTGGTCATGACGACGTCGCGGCGCTCCCAGGACACCTCGTCGTACGGGTGGGTGCCCGGCGGCGTGTAGACGCGCTCCACCCGCAGCCGCTGCTTGCGCTGCTGCTGCCGGGGGGTGGCGCCGCTGACCGTCTCCGTCATGCTCTGTCTCCAGTCGTCTAGGTGGTGCAACAACCGCGGCGTCCGCGGCATTCGCTGTCTGTGGGGGTCGTGCGGGTCTCGCTGGCGGGGCTCAGCTGACGGGGCTCAGCTGACGGGGATCGGCTGACCAGGACCGGGCCGACCCGGCGGTCCGAGGTCGACGTCGGAGGCGGCGCCGGCGCGCAGGGCCGTGATCTCGGCCTCGAAGTCGGCCAGCGACTCGAAGGCCCGGTAGACGCTGGCGAAGCGCAGGTAGGCCACGACGTCGAGCTCCTGGAGGGGCTCGAGGATCGCCAGGCCCACCTCGTCGGCAGGGACCTCGGGGCTGCCGGCAGCGCGCAGGGTGTCCTCCACCCGCTGGGCGAGCAGCGCGAGCGCGTCCTCGTCGACCGGGCGGCCCTGGCAGGCCTTGCGGACGCCGCTCACGACCTTGGCGCGGCTGAAGGGCTCGGTCACGCCGCTGCGCTTCACCACGGCCAGGCTCATCTCCTCGACCGTGGTGAAGCGCCGGCCGCACTCCGGGCACGAGCGGCGCCGCCGGATGGCGTCACCCTCGCTCGTCTCGCGGCTGTCCACGACGCGGCTGTCGGGGTGGCGGCAGAACGGGCAGCGCACTGTCGTGGTCCCCTCTCGTGCGTCGTGGGTTCTCCACACCTGTGGACCACCGTCTCCACAGCATGTGGAGAACTACACCGGTGTAATCCCTAGATGTTGTGGCGGGACAGTACGGGCGGCACAAGGGCCGCGGCAAGCGAAACGGCCGATCCGGCGTGAAGTCGCAGGTCGCACGGCGTGTTGCGGTCGCGGCTCCGGCGTGTCGCGATCGGCGCGGAACGCGGGGCATGTCTCCGACGCTGCCAGCGCCCTCCGACACTTCGGGCCGACCATGGGGTGACGAACCGGGCATCCCCGCCCCGGAGCGTCTACCGTCCCCCTCGCACCCCGCCCCGTGCGCCGCCCCCGCTCCAGGAGCCGCACCGTGCCGAGCCGCCCCACCTCTGCCGCCCAGCCGGAGGGCCGCCTGGCCCGCTCCTTCGCCGCCGGTCTGGGTGGCGACCCCCGCGCCGCCGCACTCGACGAGCTGACGGCGGGCACGACGTACGCGGACGCCGTCCACCGCCTGCTCGCCGTCGTGCGGGCCCAGCTCGGCATGCAGGTGGCCTGGGTGAGCGAGTTCGTCGGCGACGACCAGGTCCTGCGCTTCGTGGACGCCGAGCCCGGCGCCGTCGCGCCCGACGAGGGCAGTCGGCACCCGCTGAGCGGGTCGTACTGCGCCCGCGTCTTGGACGGCCGCTTCCCGGCCCTGATCCCGGACGCCCGGGCGGTGCCGGACACGGCGCTCATCGACACCGGTCGCATGCACATCGGGTCCTACGTCGGGGTCCCTCTGCTCGGGCCGCAGGGCGCGGCCGTCGGCATGCTCTGCGCCATGCACGAGACGGCCCGGCCGACGCTGGACGAGCGCGACGTCACCGCTCTCGGACTGCTCGCGACGCTGCTGCGCGACCTGCAGGCGCGGGCGCTGTCCACGGCGCAGGCGGCGGCGGAGCGGCAGCGCCTGTACGACGCCGTCGTCGCCGTCATCGACGGCCGGGGGCGGCACCCCGTCCTGCAGCCGATCGTCGACCTCACCACCGGGTTCGCCGTGGCCGCGGAGGGCCTCACCCGGTTCACCGCGATGAGCCCGGTGTCGCCGCACGAGGGCGTGCCGCGCCCGCCGGCCCAGTGGTTCGACGACGCCGCACGGCTCGGCCTGCGCGACGACCTCGAGCTGAGCACCGCCGAGGCGGTCCTGGACCTGCTGGACACCATCGTGCCGCCGCACGTCGCCGTCACCGTCAACCTCGGCCCGGAGTCGATCCTGTCGCCGCAGCTGCCCGCCCTGCTGGACGGCCGGCCGCTGGACCGGATCGTCGTCGAGGTCACCGAGCACGCGCAGGTCGTCGACTACGACGCGCTGGCCGCGGCGCTCGGCCCGTACCGCGCCGCCGGTCTGCAGCTGGCCGTCGACGACGCCGGCGCCGGCTACTCGAGCCTGCGACACGTGCTGACCGTGCGACCGGACCTCATCAAGGTCGACATGGCCCTCGTGCGCGGGTGCGACAGCGACATCGCCCGCCGGACGCTGCTCACGGCGCTGGTCGACTTCGCCGAGGTCACCGGCAGCCGCATCGTCGCCGAGGGCATCGAGACCGAGGGCGAGCTGTGGACCGTGGCGGCCTGCGGCGTCGACCTCGGTCAGGGCTACCTGCTGGCGGTGCCCAGCGCGTCGCCGCAGTGGGACGGCTACCCGCGCGTCTGAGTCACCCCGTGGCTCGCCGGTAGCGGCGCACCGCGAGAGGGGCTGCCACAGCGAGGATCCCGGCCGACCAGGCCAGCGACGTCAGCACCAGGCCGGCGGTCGGCCCGCCGAGCACGAGGGCGCGTACGGCGTCCACCGCAGCCGTCACGGGCTGGTGCTCGGCGAAGGCGCGCAGCGGCCCGGGCATGGTCGCGGTCGGCACGAACGCCGAGGACGCGAACACCATCGGGAACAGCAGCGGGAACGCCGCGGCCTGCGCGCTCTC
>JBKJQM010000324.1:0-6062 GCA_046594005.1 Mycobacteriales bacterium | reverse complement strand
GAGCCGTCGAGCGGGTAGAGGTTGGAGCGCATGCGCTCGCCGTTGGTCGGACGGGAGCCCATCTTGATCACGTAGAGGTGCCCGGGCTCATCGCCCACGAAGCAGATGGAAAGCGGGTCCTTGCCCGAGCGGGAGACGAACATGTACGGCGTCCCGTCGGCAGCGTCCTTGCGGGCGATGCCCTCCTGGTGCTTGCAGTCGGTCGCCTGCGGTCCGATGGTCCGACCTGCTGCCAACGGCTCACCGCGCCGCGACAGCTTGTGGAACGCGTTCACGACATCCGGCACGAAGCGCTGGTCGACCGGTCCGGCCGACGGCACGGCCGCAGCGGCCGGTCCCTGCGGTGCGACGCTCAGCCCCGAGACGGCCAGGAGAGCGCCCAAGGACAGCGACAGCAGCCGACGACGACCTCTGGTCATGGTTTCCCCCCCGGGACCCCCACCTGCCCCGCAAGGCGGGATGGCCGGACACTGCACCTGCGGCCGTGATCGGTCAATGCCGTGCAGGCGGCACGTGGCACACAGCGCGTACCGTCCGGCGCCATGACCGCACCTGGCGCGACCGACGTCAGCACGCTCGACCTGCCGTACTTCGACGTCGCAGACCCGACCATCTCGGGTCCGGAGTTCCACGCCGCCATGGCCGACGTCGCGGCGCAGTCGTGGCTCTCCCGGATGCCGCTCGGCTACCTGACCCTGGACCGCGACGCCGGCGAGCACTTCCTGCGCACGCGGTCGGCCATCTTCCCGGGCCAGCTCATCGCCGAGCTGTACGGCGTGGAGAGCGGACCGCTGCGTGAGGAGATCGACCGGAACATCCTGCACATCGACGGACCCGACCACGCGCGGCTGCGCCGTCTGGTGAACCCGTCTTTCACGCCGCGCGCTGCCGACTCGTGGCGGCCGGCGATGCGCGGGTTCCTGGAGCAGCTCTGGCAAGGACTCGACGGCCCCTGCGAGCTCGCCGAGACGTTCGCCAAGCCATACCCCTCGCTGACGATCGCGACGGTGATGGGCGCCCCCACCAGCGATGCGCCGCGGCTGCACGAGTGGTCGAACTGGATCCAGCGGCAGTTCGACGGACCGAGCCTGATCGCTGACCGCGCGCGCATCGAGCAGGCGGTGCAGGAGTTCTACGACTGGTGCGACGAGCTGCTGGCCACCCGCCGCAGCGCGCCCGGTGACGACCTGGTGTCCGTCCTCATCGCGGCGGAGCAGGACGGCGACCGTCTCAGCGACGTCGAGCTGGTCAACCTCGTGCTCAACGTCCTCATCGGCGGCGTGGATACGACGCAGGCGCAGCTCACGCACGCGGTGCGGCTGTTCGCCGAGAACCCCGACCAGTGGGAGCTCCTGGCCCAGCAGCCCGACCTCGTGCCGCAGGCCGTCGACGAGGTCCTGCGGCACGAGCCGATCACGCCGTTCACGGCCCGGGTGCTGGTGGAGGACGTGACCTACCGGGACGTGCTGTTCCCTTCCGGGACCGTGGTGATGATCGGCGCCTTCACCGGGAACCGCGACGGGGCAGGTGATCCCGCATTCGACATCACCGCCGAGCGGGCGGGTGCACGGCTGCTCACCTTCGGCGCCGGCATCCACCACTGCCTCGGCGCCAACCTGGCGCGGGCGGAGCTGGAGGAGGCCCTGCGGTTCCTGCCGCCGCGGATGCCGGGGCTGCGACTGACCGGCGAGCCGGTGTACGGGACGGTGCAGGGCATCTACGGGATGGATGCGCTGCCCATCGCCTGGGACAGCTAGCGGGGCGTCTCCCAGCCGAAGTGGTCGAGCGGCCCGTGACCGGCGCCGAGCCGCCAGTCCTTGCTGCCGGCCAGGCCTCGGGCGACGTACGCCTTGGCCGCCCGGACCGCCGATGGCAGGTCGACGCCCTTCGCCAGCCTTGCCGCGACCGCCGATGCGAGCGAGCAACCGGTCCCGTGGTCGTTGCCACCCGGGACGCGCGGTGCGCGCAGCTCGACCAGCTCCGCGCCGTCCCACAGGACGTCGACCGCCTGGTCGCCGGCGTCGGTGACGGCGTGGCCGCCCTTGACCAGGACGTGCGCGGGACCGAGGTCGCCGAGCGCCTTGGCTGCGTCGCGCTGCGCGGCCAGCGTGGTGATGTCGCGGCCGAGCAGGACCTGCGCCTCGTACAGGTTCGGCGTCAGCAGCAGCGCGTGGGGGAGCAGCTGCTCGACGTACGCCCGCTCCGCCGACTGCTCCAGCAGGCGCGCACCGCTGGACGACGTCATCACCGGGTCGACCACCAGCTGCGGCAGCCGGCCCGCTGCGGCCAGAGCGGCGACCGCCTCCACGATCTCGGTGGTCGCCAGCATCCCGGTCTTGACCGCGCGGACGTCCATGTCCTCCAGGACCGCCTCGACCTGGGCCACGACAAAGTCTGCCGGCACCGGGTGCACGCCCCGCACACCCGCGGTGTTCTGAGCAGTCAGCGCGGTGATGGCGCTCGTGCCGAAGACGCCGTGAGCGGCGAAGGACTTGAGGTCGGCCTGGATCCCCGCTCCGCCGCCGGAGTCGGAGCCGGCGATGGTGAGAGCGACGAACGGCGTCATCGGGCGGGCTCCGCAGCGAGTCGGTCGAGCAGGTCGGCGACGACGCGGTCCGGGCGGTCGGCCCGCATCACCGCGCCCATGACCGCGACGCCCGCAGCACCCGCGGCCAGGCACGCCGGCACGTCGTCCGGGCCCAGGCCGCCGAGCGCGTACACCGGGACGCCGCCGGTCAGTGCCGCTAGGCCGTCGACGCCGAGCGCCGGGCCGTAGCCGGGCTTGGAGTCCGTCAGACGCACGGGCGACGCCGTCACCCAGTCGCAGCCCTCGTCCTGCGCACGCCGCACAGAAGCAGCGTCGTGGCACGACCGTCCGAGCAGAGAGGGACGCGGGACGTGGACCGCGTCCGTAGCGGAGAGATGGACCGCGTCACCGCTCAGCCCGGTGCCCGCGAGGACGAGCGTGCCGCCGACCGGCAGCAGCAGCGACGCGAGATCGGCTGCCACCAAGGCCCTTTCCCCTGCAGGCAGGTCCTTCTCGCGCAGCACGACAGCGCGTGCGCCGCCCTCCACCGCGGCCGCCACGACCTCGACCAGCGGCCGGGGGCACTGGGTGCGGTCGGTGAGGACCAGCAGCGGTCCCAGCGGGCCCGTCACAGCTCCGGCAGCCCGGCGAGCGGCGTCGAGGCCTGCGCGTGCCACCGCCGCGGGATCCGTCCGGCGTGCAGCGCGAGGCGTCCCGCCTCCACGGCGTGACGCATCGCGAGCGCCATCTTCTCGGGGTCGCGCGCGCGGGTGACCGCTGAGGCGAGCAGCACCGCGTCGCAGCCGAGCTCCATCGCCAGCGCCGCGTCGGAGGCGGTGCCGATCCCGGCGTCCAGCACGACCGGAACCTTCACCTGCTCGCGGATCAGCGCGATGTTGTGCGGGTTGCGGATCCCGAGACCGCTGCCGATCGGGGAGCCCAACGGCATCACCGCGGCGCACCCGGCGTCGGCGAGGCGGCGCGCCACGATCGGGTCGTCGCTCGTGTAGGCGAGCACCGAGAAGCCGTCGCTCACCAGCTGCTCCGCGGCATCCAGCAGCTCGAAGGGGTCGGGCAGCAGCGTGTCCTCGTCGCCGATGACCTCGAGCTTCACCCAGTCGGTCTCGAACGCCTCGCGGGCCAGCTGCGCCGTCAGCACCGCTTCGCGCGCGGTCATGCAGCCGGCGGTGTTCGGCAGCAGCCGCACGCCGGCCTGCTCGACCACGTCGAGCAGCGAGCCCCGACCGTTCGGGTCGACGCGGCGCAGGGCGACGGTGACGATCTGCGTACCGGACGCGGCGACCGCGCGCTCGAGCACGTCGAGGCTCGGGACGCCGCCGGTCCCGAGCAGCAACCGGGACGTGAACTCCTGGCCGGCGAGGCGGAACGGGTCGGCCGCCTCCTCGACGACGTCGGTCATGTCAGCCTCCAGTCACGGCCACGAGGACCTCCACGGTGTCACCCTCGGTGAGGGCGGTCGACGCCCAGCGGCTGCGGGGCACGACGTCGGCGTTCACCGCTACGGCCACCCGGCGGTGCTCCTCGGCGCGCGCGGCCACCAGGTCCGCCACGGTTGTGCCGGCGTGCACCTCGGCGACGTCGCCGTTCACGGTCAGCCTCATGCGCTCTGCCTGACGAAGCGGTCCGCCCCGAATCCGGCGATGGGCATCTCGCCACCGCTCAGGACGGCCACCAGCACCTCGGCGGTGACCGGCGCCAGCAGCACCCCGTTGCGGTAGTGCCCGGTCGCCAGCAGCAGCCCCGGCAGCGACGAAGGACCGAGCAGGGGCGCGTTGTCGGGCGTACCGGGCCGCCAGCGGGCCGTCGTCTCCACCAGCTCGAGCTCGGTCAGGCCCGGCACCACCTCGACCGCGTCGCGCAGCAGGTCGTGCACCGCGCCCGCGGTGACCCGCCCGTCGAAGCCGAGCTCCTCGACGGTCGCCCCGACGACGAGACGGTCGCCCGCGTACGGCACGAGGTAGACGCCCCGGCCCCGCACCAGCGCCCGCACCGTGCCGCTCAGCAGCGGCGTTCCGTGCAGCCGCAGGATCTGCCCCTTCACCGGGCGCACCGGCAGGTCCGGCGTCCCGGGCAGGCTGCCGCTCCAGGCGCCGAGCGCGAGCACCACCTGCTCCGCCCGCCGCACCTCTCCGTCGACCAGCTGCACGCCGGCGGCGCGACCGTCCTCGACGACGACCTCGGTGATCCTCTTCCGCACGACCTCGACGCCGGCGCTCTCTGCGGCGACCAGCAGCGCGGCGTGCAGCGCGCGGGGGTCCACCGAGTGGTCTCCGCAGATCTGCACACCTGCACGCACCCGCGGGCTGAGAGACGGCTCCTGCGCGCGGCACTGCCGGGGCGTCAGACGGGTCGCGTCGAGGCCGAGCTCGAGGTGGAAGGCGTGCGTGCGGTCCAGCGCGTGCGCGTCGTCCTCGTCGAAGCCGACCATCAGCGTCCCCGCGGTGCGCAGCCCGACCGAGATCCCGGACAGGCGCTCCAGCTCCGCCACGAAGGCCGGGTAGAGCCCGAGCGACGTGCGGCTCAGCTCGACCAGCGGCTCCTCGCCGTACGCCGCCTCGGCGACGGGCGCGAGCATCCCTGCCGCGGCGTACGACGCCCCGCTGCCCGGCGCCTCGTCGACGACCGTCACCGCCATCCCGGCCTGCGCGGCACGCCACGCCACGGACAGCCCGATCACACCGCCGCCCGCGACCAGCACGCCGCTCACGAGCGTGCCCTCATGCGCCGAGCGCCTGCAGCAGCGCGCGTGTCGCCGCGGCCGGGTCGGCGGCGTCGGACAGCGCCGCCACCACCGCGACGCCGTGGGCACCGGCGGCCAGGAGCTCGGGCACCCGCTCCACGGTGATCCCGCCGATGGCGATCACCGGCACGTCCACGGTGCGGGCGACGGCGCCCACACCGGCTGCTCCGAGCGGGTCGGGCAGCCCGTCCTTGGTCGAGGTCGAGAACGACGGCCCCACACCGAGGTACGTCGCGCCCTCGTCCACCAGCTGCGCCGCGCGGACCGGCTCGCGGGCAGTACCGCCGAGGACGTGCGACGGCCCGGCGACGCGTCGTGCTGCCGCGACAGGCAGGTCGTGGGCGCCCAGGTGCGTGCCGCCTGCGCCGACCGCCAGCGCGATGTCGACGCGGTCGTCCACCACGCACAGGGCGCCGGCCCCGTCGCACATCCGCGCGACCCGTTCGGCGAGGTCGTGCAGCTCACGGTCGGTGCCGCCCTTGCTGCGGACCTGCACGACCGGAGCGCCCACGGACAGCGCCGCCTGAACCACAGCGAGGGCGTCGCGCCCGTCGCGGGTGTCGGTCAGGACGTGCAGCCGGCCGAGCGTCATCGCGCCGCGCGGGCGTTGAGCGCACCGGGCAGCGCGACGGCGACCGTGAGCAGCGACGCCACCGTGAGGCTGACCAGCGAGGCGGACAGCCCGTTGGTCGCGGAGATGCCGAGGTCGGCCTGCCGGTCGGACCACCAGGTCGTCCAGCCCGCTGCGGAGCCGTCGAAGTACGTGGGGACGGT
>JBKJQM010000253.1:0-2983 GCA_046594005.1 Mycobacteriales bacterium | reverse complement strand
TTCGGGGCAGGACCCTTGCGAGGCACTAGCTCTTCTCCTTCTTGGCGCCGTACTTGCTGCGAGCCTGCTTGCGGTTGCGGACGCCCTGGGTGTCGAGGGACCCTCGGATGATCTTGTACCGGACGCCGGGGAGGTCCTTCACGCGGCCACCGCGGACGAGCACGATGGAGTGCTCCTGCAGGTTGTGGCCGACGCCGGGGATGTAGGCCGTGACCTCGACACCGCTCGTGAGGCGCACGCGGGCGACCTTGCGGAGGGCGGAGTTCGGCTTCTTCGGCGTGGTCGTGTAGACGCGCGTGCAGACGCCACGACGCTGCGGGCTCGCCTTGAGGGCCGGCGTCTTGGTCTTCTCGACCTTGTCCTGCCGGCCCTTGCGGACCAGCTGCTGGATCGTGGGCAAAGCGTCTCCTGCTCGTCCTTCTGAGGTCTGGGACCGTGCGGTTCTGCAGCGCGTCCCCGCCCACGCGGTCGGGTGTGTCGCCCGGCCGCTCCCGCCCGCGCGGACCGCGAGGTCCGGGGAGGTGGAGCTGAGGTGTGTGCTGCCGTCCGGCGCTGTGCTGAGCTGTCGTACTGCTCAACGGGCGCGCGGCGGCGCCCAGGTCGCCCCAGGCACAAGAGGGAACAGTACCTGCCCCGCCTGCGAGGGTCAAAGCCGGGACGGCGCCCGGCCCCGGCGTCACGTCGACACGCCGTCCCGCGGCTCCGGAGTGTGACCGGGACCGCCCTTGCGCCCTGTGTTACTCCCGGTAACACTACCGATGTCGTCCGCCTCCCGAGGAGTCCCATGACCACGTCCCTCACCCGTCCCGGCCTGCCCGACCTCCGGCTTCTGCGACCGGCCTCGTCGGCACCCGCCGACGGCCGCTTCGCCTGGCTGGTGAGCGGCGCCCACCTGTGGATCCTGGGCGGGCTGTTCCTCGACGGCTGGTTCCACATCCACCGCCCGGGGGGCGAGACCTTCTTCACCCCCTGGCACGGCATCCTCTACAGCGGCGTCGCCGCCACCCTGGCCGTGCACCTGTGGGAGTCGAACCGCGCCGGTGGCCTGCACCCCGGCTATGGCCCGAGCCTGGCCGGCGGCATCGTCGTCCTGCTGGCCGGGTTCACCGACGGCGTCTGGCACACCCTGCTGGGGATCGAGGCCGACCTCGAGGCGCTGCTGTCGCCACCGCACCTGCTGCTCATCACGGCCGGCACGCTGGTCTTCGCCGGTCCGCTGCGCGCGGGCCTGCGCGCCCCCTCGGGCGCCGGCCTGCCGACCGCGATCAGCGCGGCGTTCGCCGTGACCGGCCTGGGCTTCTTCACCCAGTACGCCAACCCGTTCACCCACCTCTACCCGGTCGCCGGCTACGACGCGACCGGCGAGGGCGGCATCGGCTTCGGCGTCCAGGGCGAGGAGCTGCGCCAGGTGGCCGGGGTCAGCGGCGTGATCGTGTGGGCGCTGCTCGTCGGTGGCGCCCTCGCGCTGGTGCACGCCCGCACGCGCACCGTGCCCGGCAGCCTGTTCGCCGTCGTCGCGATCCCCTCGCTGTTCATGACGACCGAGCGCGGGACCTACGCGCTCGTGCCGGCCGTGCTGGTCGCCGCCCTGGCCGTCGAGCTGTTGAGCCGGCGCGTGGTCTCCCCGGCGCTGCTCGCCGTCACCGCCACCACCCTGCTGACGGCGCTGTGGGTCCTCACGCTGGTCGTCACCGAGGACGTCGCGTGGAGCCTCGAGCTGCTGACCGGCGCGGTCGGCTCGGCGGCCGCGGCCGGCTACCTGGTGGGCTGGCTCGTGCAGAACGGCGGCGTCGAGCGGGCACGGGCGGCCGGCTGATCAAGTTTGCCACCTGTCCAGGTGCGCAGGGCTGCCTCGCTCATCCCGCTTCGAGCAGGCCCCGGGCCACGCCCGCCAGGGTCGGGCCGGTGACCCGCGGCTGCGGGAAGACCGCGGGCCAGGGGGTGCCCCTGCGGTCGATCCAGCCGGTCGTCATCCCGACCGCCGAGGCGCCCTGGAGGTCCCAGGGGTGCACGGCGACCATCGCGCAGCTCTCGGGGGACGTGCCGCACCGCGCGAACGCGTAGCGGTAGGCGTCCGGGTGCGGCTTCCACCGGCCGGCGTCCTCGACCGAGAGGCACTGCTCCACCAGGTGCCGGACGCCCGCCCCCTCGAGCAGCGACTCGGTCTGCGCGGCAGCGCCGTTCGTCAGCGTCACCACCCGCACGCCCGCGTCGGCGAGGACGTGCAGACCGGCCGGCACATCGGCGTGGACCTCCAGGTCCCCCAGCCCGTCCAGGACGTGCGCGACCGCATCCGCGACCGAGAGGGAACGGCCTTCGACGTGGCTCAGCAGGCCGGTCAGCACGGCTGCGCCGACGGCCGCGAACGGCTGCGCGGAGCCACGGGCCGCGAGGGCGAACCCGTCGCGGAGCGTGCCGGCGAACCACGTGTCGAGCAGGGAAGCGGGCGCCCCGACGGCGAGGAACCTGCCGCGCAGCGGCTCCAGGTCCGACAGCGTCTCGTTGACGTCGAGGACGACGAGCTCCGGGGCAGGCACGACCACAGCCCTTCCCTTGCTCGCACCGCCCAGTCGCCAGCAGGCACAGTGCCCGGGTGAGCCTCCCGACGTCGAGACCGACCAAGGACGAGCTGCAGGCGGCGTACGGCCGAACGGTCCCGGACCTCGTCCGCCCGGGACTGGCCGTGCTGCTGTGCGGCATCAACCCGTCGCTGTGGTCCGGCGCGGTGGGCCTGCACTTCGCGAGCCCGAGCAACCGGCTCTGGCCGACGCTGCACGCCGCCGGCTGGACGCCCCGCCGGCTGCTGCCGTGGGAGACCGACGAGGTGCTGGCCGCCGGCCTCGGGGTGACCAACCTGGTGCCGCGCGCGACCGCGCGGGCCGACGAGCTGACCGACGACGAGCTGCGCGAGGGCCTGCCCCGCCTGGCCGCCCTCGCCGAGCGGGTGCAGCCGCGGTGGGTGGCCTTCCTCGGCCTGTCGTCG
>JBKJQM010000236.1:0-4059 GCA_046594005.1 Mycobacteriales bacterium | reverse complement strand
GTCCAGCAGCATCGCCGCCGCCGCGCCGCCCTGCGCCAGCACCGGCTGCGAGACGGTCGTCAGGCCGAACAGCCCGGCCAGCTCGTGGTCGTCGACCCCCACGACGGACAGGTCGCCCGGCACCTGCAGGCCGGCTGCGCGCGCCTCCGCGAGGGCACCGAACGCCATCTCGTCGGACGCCGCGAAGACCGCCGTGGGGGGCCGGTCCAGTGCCAGCAGGGCGCGCATTGCGCAGCGCCCGCCGTCGACCGTGAAGTACCCCGGGACGTCCAGCCGCTTGCTCGGCCGCAGCCCCGCTTCGCGCAGCGCCTGCATCCACCCGGCCCGCCGGTCGACGGGCGCGTGGAAGTTCAGCGGCTCGTTCGGGTCGCCGCCGATGTGTCCGATGTGACTGTGTCCCAACGAGATCAGGTGCTCGGTGGCGGTCCGGCCCACGGCCACGTCGTCGATGCGGACGCTCATGGCGCCGGCCACCGAGCCGCCCACGAAGACGATCGGCAGGCCCAGTCCGCGCAGTCCGTCCAGTTCGCGGCCGGTGAGCGGCACCGTCAGGACGGCGACCGCGTCGACCCGCTGCCGCAGCTCCTCCGGGTCGAACACGAGCCGCGACGAGGTCGGCCCCGGGGGGAGCACGAGCAGCAGGACGTCGTAGCCGACGGCCCGCAGCTGCTTCTCCAGCGCCTCGATCGTCTGCGCGAAGAACCACTTCGCGATGTGCGGCGTGACCACGCCGACGGTGCGCGTACGCCCCGAGGCGAGGGTGGACGCCGAGCGGCTCGGGACGTACCCCAGGTCGAGCGCGATCTGCGTGATCGAGGCCCTCGTCGTGGTGCTGACGTGGGGCAGTCCGCGCAGGGCGCGCGACACCGTGGCGGTGCTGACGCCCGCCCGGCGGGCGACGTCCTCGATCGTGATCGGCACCCTGACCCCCTCTGCAAGCGCTTGCAGAACGCGCGGAGTGTGGACCACACTGCGGGCGTTGGGCAATGTGTGACCCGCACCACATCGATCAGTCCCCGGTCCCTCGCGGAGAGGCCGGGGTCCCCCCACTCGGATCGTCCGGCACGTCCCTGCCGGTGGAGGAGAAGCACCCATGGCCACAGTCACCTTCGACGCGGCAACGCGTCACTACCCCGGGGCCGAGCGACCCGCCGTCGACGCGCTGGACCTGAAGATCGGTGACGGGGAGTTCCTCGTCCTCGTCGGCCCGTCCGGCTGCGGGAAGTCGACCTCGCTGCGCATGCTCGCCGGCCTCGAGCCGGTGGACGCCGGCTCCATCCGCATCGGCGACCGCGACGTCACCGACGTCGACCCGTCGGAGCGGGACATCGCGATGGTCTTCCAGAACTACGCTCTGTACCCGCACATGTCCGTGGCGGCCAACATGGGCTTCGCGCTGAAGATCGCCGGGCGTCCCAAGGACGAGATCGACAAGCGGGTGCGCGAGGCAGCCGACATCCTCGACCTCACCGAGTACCTCGACCGCAAGCCCAAGGCCCTGTCCGGCGGCCAGCGCCAGCGGGTGGCCATGGGGCGCGCGATCGTGCGCAACCCACAGGTGTTCTGCATGGACGAGCCGCTGTCCAACCTCGACGCCAAGCTCCGCGTCGCCACCCGCACCCAGATCGCGTCGCTGCAGCGCCGGCTCGGCGTGACGACCGTCTACGTCACGCACGACCAGGTCGAGGCCATGACGATGGGCGACCGCGTGGCGGTGCTCAAGGACGGGATCCTGCAGCAGGTCGACAAGCCGCGCTCCATGTACGACCGGCCGGCCAACATGTTCGTGGCCGGCTTCATCGGCTCGCCGGCCATGAACCTGTTCGAGCTGCAGCTGGACGGCGAGCACGCCCCCCGGCTCGGCGGTCACGACGTGCCGGTCCCGCGCGCGGCGCTCGACGACCTGTCCGGCTCGCGCGTGACGCTCGGCGTGCGCCCGGAGGACCTGCACGTCGTCGGCAGCGGTGAGGGGATCGGCGCGACCGTCGAGCTCGTCGAGGAGCTCGGGTCGGACGCCTTCGTGCACGCCAGCGTGGAGCAGGACGGGGCCGGTCCGGTGCTCCTGGTGGCCCGCGTCAACCCGAAGTCGCCGCCCGAGAAGGGCAGCAAGGTCTGGCTCATGCCCTCCGCGACCGACCAGCTGCACGTGTTCGACCCGGCCGACGGCCGGCGCCTCACCGGCTGACCGGGGGCGCGGCCGGTCCGCTCGAAGGAGCGGGCGGCCGCGCCGTACGATCGCGCCCATGAGCAGCTCCGGGCACGCCACCTCGACCGCCGCTCCGGCGCGCACCCACACGGTCGTCGTCTACAGCGACGACGCCGCCGTGCGCGACCAGGTGCGCAGCGCGCTCGGGCGGCGGCCGGCCCCCGACCTGGGCCGGGTCGAGTGGGTCGAGTGCTCCACCGGCGCGCACGTGCTCGCGGCCGTCGACGGCGGCGGCGTGGACCTCGTCGTCCTGGACGGCGAGGCCTGGCCCACCGGCGGGCTGGGCCTCGCCAAGCAGATGAAGGACGAGCTGAAGGACTGCCCGCCGGTGCTGGTGCTCATCGCCCGGCGGCCCGACGCGTGGCTCGCGACCTGGTCGCAGGCCGACGGCGTCGTGGCCCACCCGATCGACGCCCCCGAGCTCACCAGCGTGGCCACCGACCTGCTGCGCCGGCGCGAGGCCGGCGAGCCGGTGCGCCGCGCGCTGCACTGACCTCCAGGTGACGACCGCCTCCTGGCCCGGGCTGCTGGCTGCGCTCCTGCGTCGCGAGGACCTGACGACCGCCGACACCGCCTGGGCCCTGGGCGAGGTCATGGCCGGCGACGCGACGCCCGTGCAGGTCGCGGGCTTCGCCATGGCCCTGCGCGCCAAGGGCGAGACCGCCGCCGAGGTGGCCGGCCTGGTGGAGGCGATGCTCGCCGCCGCCGCGCCGGTCTCGGTCACCGGGCGGGTCGTCGACACCTGCGGCACTGGCGGCGACCGCTCGAACACCGTGAACATCTCGACGATGGCGGCGCTGGTCGTCGCCGGCGCGGGCGTCCCGGTGGTCAAGCACGGCAACCGCGCGGCGTCCTCGGCGTGCGGCTCCGCGGACCTGCTCGAGGTGCTGGGGATCGTCGTCGATCTGCCGCCCGCGGCCGTCGGGCCGTGCCTCGAGCAGGCCGGCATCGCCTTCTGCTTCGCGCCGGTGTTCCACCCCGGCATGCGGCACGCGGCCGTCGCGCGCCGGGAGCTGGGCGTGCCCACCTTCTTCAACGTGCTCGGCCCGCTGACCAACCCTGCGCGACCGGCCGCGCAGGCGGTGGGGGTGTCCGACGCCCGCCTCGCACCGGTGATGGCGGGGGTGCTGGCTGCACGGGGAGCTGACGCGCTGGTCTTCCGCGGCGCCGACGGGCTCGACGAGCTGACGACCACCGGGCCCTCGACCGTGTGGGTCGTGCACGACGGGGCGGTCCGCGAGGAGCAGCTCGACCCGACCGACCTGGGCGTGCCGGTCGCGACGCTCGATCAGCTGCGGGGGGCCGACGCGGCCTACAACGCCGGCGTCGCCCGGGCGCTGCTCGCGGGGGAGCGGGGGCCGGTGCGCGACGCGGTGCTGCTGAACGCGGCCGCCGCCCTGGCTGCCTACGAGGGCGGCTCCGACCCGCTGCTCGACCGGCTCCGGGCCGGGATGGCGCGAGCGGCCACGGCTCTGGACGGCGGCGACGCCGCCCGTGTGCTCGAGCGCTGGGTGACCGTCAGCGGCGCGCTGCGGCCGTAGGGGTTCGCCCGCGACCCCCGACCCCCGACCCCCGACGCCCGCGAGCGTCGCCCGCGAGCGTCACCGGATTGCGGCGCCGCCAGGCGTGTCGCTGACCAGATGCGGAAGATCATCGGAGTGGGTGCGGCCTGGGTGCGGAGTGGGCGCGGGCGGCACGGGCACGGGTGCGGGCAGTACAGCTAGGTGCGGGCGGGCTGGCCGACCCCTCTCGGCGAACTGCCCCGTCACTGCTCCAGGCCCAGCGAGAAGGTCGCCTCGAGGTCGTGCTTGCTGTAGGCCTGGAAGGAGATGAGCGTCGACGTGGCCCGCACG
>JBKJQM010000095.1:0-4502 GCA_046594005.1 Mycobacteriales bacterium | reverse complement strand
CCGCGGTCGCGCAGGGAGTGCAGCCCGACCAGGGTGAGCGCCGGCCCGAGCCCGCGGCCCTGCTCGGACGGGTCGACGCCCACGATGTAGACCTCGCCGATCGGCGGGTGGTCGTGGTGCTCGTGGTCGGGGTGCACGTCAGGGTGCTCGTCAGGGTGCTCGGTGTCGTGCGCGTGCGGGTCGTCGCCGCCGTGCCCGCCGTGCACCTTGGTCCAGTGGAAACCGACCAGCGCCCCGTCGCGCTCGGCGAGGAAGAAGCCGGCCGGGTCGAACCACGGCTCCTGCTCGCGCATCCGCACCTCGTCGACGTCCCAGCCGCCCTGGTCGGGGTGGTCGGCGAACGCCCGGTTGTTGATGCGGGTCCACGCCTGCTCGTCCTCGCCGGGGCGGAACGTCCGGACGGTCACGCCGTCGGGCAGGACGACCCCGGGCAGCGGACCCGAGAGCGGTCGGCGCATCTGGAACAGCACCCGGCTGCGCCGGAACCCGAGGTGCTCGGCCAGCAGCCCCGCGCGTTCGGTGTCGCCGTGCGCCCACAGCCGCAGGCGCCCGTCCGGGGACTGCTCGACGAGCGCCTCGACCAGCGCTCGGCCGAGGCCGCGACCGCGGGCTGCGGGGGCCACCACCACCTCGGCGCTGGACCCGTCGACCTTGTCGGTGACGTCGAGGTGGGCGTACGCGACGACGTGGCCGCCGTCGCGCACGAGGAGGTTGCAGACCTCTGCGTCGCCACCGCGCGGCAGGTGCAGCAGCACGTGCTCCGACAGCGGCGGCGTCCCGTCGGCCGCCGTGGCCCGTTCGACGAGCGCGTGCACCGCCGCGACGTCCTGCGGCTCGAGCCGGCCGCGCACCTCGGGGACGGGAGGGCTGGTCAGGTCGGACACCCCCCGACGCTACGCGGAAGGGGTCGGCGCCGCCGTCGCAGGTACGGGCAGCAGTGACGCGTAGTCGTCCCGGTCCAGCGGCGCGTCGGTCAGCGAGCCGTCGGCGCGCGGCACCGGGAGGTCGGCGTCGCGCAGGCGGAAGCGCACTCCCGACACCCGGTTGGGGGTGAGCGTGGCGACGATCTGGGCGTACGCGAGCGGCTGCGTGCGCTGCACCTCGGTGTCGGGGCCGGACAGCGTGATGACCGCCGTCCCGCCCTGCACGTCGACGTCGGCCACCTCGAGAGTGGCCGGGATGACGCTGATCAGACCGGCTGCGCGCTCCTCCGGGGCCGGGCCGGCGAGCAGCAGCGCCAGCAGCTCGGGCGTGGGCGTGGAGCTGCGAACCGGCCGCGTCGCGAGGACCACCTGCCCGTTGCGCACGAAGTAGAGCCCGACCCGGCCCTGCCCCGTGGGGTCCGCCACGGGTGACGCGGTCGGAACGGCGTCGTTCGAGCGCAGCGCTCGGGGTGCGTCGTCCTGCGGCACGCCGCAGGCGGTCACCAGCAGCAGCGCCAGCACCGAGGCGCAGCGCCTCACGGCGGTCCGCCGGGCAGCGCCACCCGGAAGCGCGCTCCACCGCCGGGCCGGTCCAGGATCTCGACCGTGCCGCGATGGGCGAGCACGTGCTGGGCGATCAGGGCGAGCCCGAGTCCGGTGCCCTCGCTGCCACCGCGCGCGCTGGCCGCCCGGCCGCGGGCGAAGCGGCGGAACACCAGCTCGCGTTCCTCGACCGGCACCCCCGGACCCTCGTCGTCGACCTCGAGCACCAGGGTGTCGTCGCGGACGTCCAGCCCCACGCGTACCGCCCCGCCACCGTGCTTGGCGGCG
This sequence comes from Mycobacteriales bacterium, assembly GCA_046594005.1. Taxonomy (GTDB): domain Bacteria; phylum Actinomycetota; class Actinomycetes; order Mycobacteriales; family SCTD01; genus SCTD01. Next base: position 2,748 of record JBKJQM010000095.1, on the reverse strand, counting down.
TTGTCGAGCAGGTTGACCAGCAGCTGCTCGTAGCGTCGCGGGTCGACGTCGAGCACCGCAGCCCCCGTCGCCTGCACGACCCCGGGCGGCAGGCCGTGGGAGCGGACCGCCGCCTCGGTGAGAGCGCGTACATCGGTCAGCCGCCGCTCGGCCGGCCGGTCGGCCTTGGCCAGCTCGAGCAGGTCGGTGACGAGCTGCTCGAACCGCTCGACCTCGGCGGTCAGCAGGTCCACCGCCGCGCCGGTGCGGTCGTCGAGGACGTCTCGCCGGCGGGCCAGCACGGACGTCGCCGCCGACAGGGTCTGCAGGGGGGAGCGCAGCTCATGGCTGACGTCCGCGGCGAAGCGGCGGTCGGCCTCCGAGCGCGCGGACACCTCGTCGACCATGGCGTTGAAGGCCACCGCGAGGGTGTCGAGATCAGGGTCGGAGTCGCGGTCCACGCGCGCGGTGAAGTCGCCCGAGGCGATGGAGCCGGCTGCCTGCGCGACGTCGCGCAGCGGCCGCAGCACCCGGCGGCTGGCGGCCCAGCCCACGGCCGCGCCACCGACCGTCGTGGCGACCGCGACGAGCCCGAGGACGCTGGCGAGCACCGCGAGCGTGCGGCGCAGCTCGGCCAGCGCGGTCACCTCGTAGTAGCCGACGCCGTCCTGCACCGGCACCCCCACCACCAGTACCGGGCCGCGGCGCACCTGCACGCGCTGCACACCCGGCGTGCCGCCCTCGACCAGGGCCTGCAGGTCCGCGGGCACGGCGCGGGTGAGCCCGTCATCGGCCGTACGCGCGAACCACACGCCGTCGCTGCGCACGAGGGGGCGGCGCGACTCCCCCGTCTCGAGGGTGCGCAGCAGCAGGGCGATGTCGGGCTCGGCCGCGCCCAGGCCCTGCCGCACGACCGAGGCGTCGAGGTACGCCGCCCGCACCGCCGCCCGCTCGCGCTCCTGGAGCAGGGAGGAGCGGACGAACTCGTACGTCGTGCCGGCCAGCGCCGCCGACAGCGCGAGCGCTCCGAGGGCGAAGACGGAGGTGATGCGGGCGCGCAGGCCCAGGGTCCTCACGTGGCGAGCTTGTACCCGAGCCCGCGGACCGTGACGACGTGGCGCGGGGTGGCCGGGTCGCGCTCGACCTTGCGGCGCAGGCGGCCGACGTGCACGTCGACCAGCCGCTCGTCGCCGTAGACGTCGTAGCCCCAGACGCGGTCCAGCAGCTGCTGGCGGGACAGCACCTTGCCGCTGGAGTCGGCCAGCTCGCAGAGCAGCCGGAACTCCGTACGGGTGAGGTGCACCTGCTCGCCGCCGAGGAGCACCTCGCCGGCCTCGGGGCGCAGCTCGATCTCGCCGAAGGTGCGGACCTTCGGGGCGCCCTCACCGCTGCCGCTGGCCCTGCGGCGAAGTGCGCGCAGCCGGGCTGAGAGCTCCTTCACCGCAACGGGTTTCACGACGTAGTCGTCCGCACCCGCCTCCAGCGCGGCGACGACGTCGTGGGTGTCGTCGCGGGCGCTGACGACCACCACCGGCACGTCACCCAGGCGGCGCAGCGCGCGGATGCAGTCGAAGCCGTCCATGCCCGGCAGCATCAGGTCCACGAGCACGACGTCCGCGGGGTGCGCCTGGTGCGCAGCCAGGCCCTCCTCTGCGGTGGGCACGTCCACGACGGTGTAGCCCTCGTCCTCGAGGGCCAGGCGCAGGGACAGGCGGATCCGGTCGTCGTCTTCGATGATGAGCAGGCGGGGCACGGAGTCAGTGTGGCAGCAGGTCGTTGACACCGGCGTGCTCGGCGAGGTCGCGCCCGGCCTGCTCGCCTGCGATGACGTCCACACCGAGGGGCAGGAACCGCGCCAGCCGGGTGCACCCCACGACGGCGTACGCCGCCCCGGCCTCGAACGAGGTCACCCCGTCGAGGTCGACGACCAGGCGGTCGCAGCCGCAGTGGACCATCGTCGCCGCACGCTGGAGCACCTCACGGGCGCCGGCGTCATCGAGGTGGCCGTGCAGGCGCAGCCTGGCTGCGCCGGGGGACGGGGCATCGAGCAGGACGGTGAACACGAGGCCGATCCTGTCCACGGCGTACGACGGGGAACCTGCCTGTCGCGCGACAGTCCTGTGACGGCCCGGCTGTCGCGGGACTGTCATGCAACGGACGGCACGACCGCCACGTGCGCCGACGACGGTGTCATCACCTGACCCGGAGGAGCCCGCTGTGACCGTCCTGCAGACCCGTCCCCTTCACCTGCCCATGCCCACCGAGGTGCGCCTGAGCGTCACGGGCGAGCTGGACGCCCGCTCGCTGGCACGCGTGCGGGCTCAGCTTCTGGACGCCCTCGCCGAGCGGCCGGCCCGGCTGGTCGTCGACCTGGCCGACTGCCCGTTCGTCGATGCCGCAGCGCTGGCAGCGCTGCTCGACGCGCATCGCACGGCCAGCAGGTACGGCGGGGTGCTCGTGCTGCTGGGCTGCCAGCCCCGGGTGGTGCGGGCGCTGTCGCTGACCGGGCTGCGTCGGGTCTTCGCGTACGCCTGATGCTCAGACGGTGAGGGCGACCGCGTCCTCGGAGTCGGGCGCCAACGCCGCGATCGGCGGCGTGACGAACTTGTAGCCGACGTGACGCACGGTGCCGATGAGCTGCTCGTGCTCGGCGCCCAGCTTGGCGCGCAGCCGCCGGACGTGGACGTCGACGGTGCGGGTGCCCCCGTAGTAGTCGTAGCCCCAGACCTCCTGCAGCAGCTGGGCGCGGGTGAAGACCCGGCCCGGGTG
>JBKJQM010000458.1:0-9740 GCA_046594005.1 Mycobacteriales bacterium | reverse complement strand
CAGGTCCACGAGCAGGCCGACCCCGGGCTTGATGCCGCCGAAGGTCGCCGAGTCGTAGCGCTCGGTGGTCCAGGCGGTCGTGAGGTCGCCGTCGTGGGTGTTGGGGACGGCGCCGGGGCGCTCGCGCTTGTCGCCCCCCGGGTCGAAGTCGCGGACGGGCACCCCCGTGACGTCGACGGGCACCCCCGCCGGGCTGCCGGGACGCGGAGACGGGGCGGCCAGCACCGCGATCTGGTCCTCGGGCGTCTCGACGGCGCCGATCGTGCGGCCCACGGCGTACGCCCCGAAGCCGATCCCGGTCAGCAGGCCGAGCACGACCAGCACCGGGAGCCGGCGGGTCACCCAGCGCGGGATGCGCCGACGTCGTGGGGTCGCAGCGACCAGGCGCTGGGAGGTGTCCGCCCGGACCGAGGCCTCGAGGGCGTCGCTGAGGCCGGCGGCGGTGGCCAGCGTCGGGGTCCGGCGCGCGCCGACCGGGTCGAGCGCGCGGACCACGACCGCGTCGAGAGCGCGCGGGACGCCGGCCCGCACCTGGGCCGGGCTGGTCAGGCGCCCGCGCTTGTCGTCGCCGCGGCGCAGGCGGGGCGCTGCGGGCACGCCGCCAGCGGGCTGGGGCGTCGCGCTCTGCGGCCAGCGGCCGGTGAGCAGCGCGTACAGCACAGCCGCCAGGTCGCGGACGTCGGCAGCGGCGCCCTCGGGGTCGTCGGCCCGAGCGGCAGGGACGGCGCGGTCGGGCAGGGCCGCCGACACCGCCAGGTCGGTGAGCTTGACGGTGCCGGCGGCGGTGACCAGCAGGTTGCCGGGGTGCAGCCGGCCGTGCGCCACGCCCGCGGCGTGCGCCGCGCTCAGCGCCTCGGCAAGGGGGGTGATGAGGGCGACGGCGTCGGCGGGCCCGTACGGCCCGTCCGCCTCCAGCACCTCGGCCAGGGACGGGCCCTCGACCCACTCGCTGATGACGTACGCGACGTCGATCTCGCCGGCGGGCCGGCCGGAGCGCTCGGCCGGGCGCTCCTCGATCGCGGCGTCGTAGACCCGGGCCAGCACCGGCGTCGACAGCGAGCCGGCCGCGGCGGCGGCCTCGAGGAACGGGCGCGCGGCGGCGGCACCGCGCCGGCCGCCGGCGGACAGGACCTTGGCGGCGACGGGACGGGCGAGGACCTCGTCCTGGGCCAGCCACAGGACCGCGGGTCCGGCCTCGCCCGGGGTGGCGGCGTCGACCGGGCGCACCAGGCGGTAGCGCGCCGCGAGCAGGTCACCCGGGGAGAGGACGGGCCGGAGCGCGCGGCTGCCTGGCGGCGGTGCCACGGGCCCTCCCCCACGGACGCGGGCGGCACGGCGCCGGCCCGGCAGCGGCCCACTCTAGGGGCGGGACGGCGGCCGGTGCCCGCACCCCGCGCCCGGCCGCCCACATGCTGTGGACAAGCTGTGCACAGCTGTGGACGACGGTCAGACGGACTTGTGCGCCGTCACCGTCGCGGACATGTCCGCCCAGTCCGAGATCGGGCTGACCTTCTCGATCAGCAGCGTCGAGGCGGTGCGGTGCAGCGTCAGGGTGACGGCGCCGTCCGGCGCGACGGCGAAGGTCGGCGCCTCGATGGTGTCGCCGTCCGCGACGACGGCGGCCAGGGCCGCGTCGTAGGCCTTCTGCAGGTCCTTGCCGGAGGCGAAGGCGTCCGCGGCGGCGCGGGCAGCGGTCTGCGCGTGGTCCTCGGCGGTGAAGGTGGTCGTGCCGAGGGAGATCGCGTCGAAGCCCAGCACGCCGACCACGCCCAGCACGACGGTGAGCTTGGTGAGCCAGCCCAGGACGATGTCGCCCCGGTCGCCGTCGAGCCTGGAGCTGCGCGTCATGGGGAGGGGATCGGCGCGCGGGGGGTGCTGCTTGAGACCACCCGTCCGGGTGATCAGCGGGAGAGGCCGACGCGGCGGAGCACCGGGCCGGCGACCTCGCCGACCTCCGGGACCCGCAGCCGGCGGGTGAGCAGCACGTACCCGGCGCCGAGCGCGCCGCCACCGAGCGCGAGCGCGGCCGCCGCTCCGAGCGGCCCGTCGCCGAGGAGCTCGTGCGCGAGCAGCGCCAGCAGGCCGGCGACCACCGCGGGCGGGACCGCGGCGAGCAGGCAGCGCACGCCGGTGCGGACGACGAGGTGCACGTCGAGCCCGCCGACCCGGCGCGAGAGCACGACCGAGCAGAGGACCAGCCCGGCCACGAACGACGTCGCGTGCCCGGCGGCCAGGCCGAGGACCTTGAGGTCGTCGGGGAGCAGGGCGTAGAGGACGAGGTCGGTGACCACCAGCGTCGCGTTGACGCCGAGGTTGATCAGGGTGGGCGTACGGGTGTCCTGCATCGCGTAGAAGGCCCGCAGCTGCAGCTGGTAGGCGCTGAACGGCACCAGGCCGACGGCGAACACCCCGAGCAGCAGCCCGATGAAGCGGGCCTCGTCGACGCTGACGTTGCCCCGGGCGAAGACCAGTGCGGCCAGGTCGCGGCCGAGCACGACGAACGCCACCGCCGCGGGCACCAGCACCGAGACGGTGAGCCGCAGGCCCCGGTTGAGGGAGGCGCGCAGGTCGTCTGTGCGGCCGTCGGCGGCAGCCCGGGACATCCGCGGCAGCAGCGCGGTGATCACGCTGACCGCGACGATCGCGTGCGGCAGCTGCCACAGGACGAAGGCGTACGTGTAGCTGGCGTAGCCCCGCCCCTCGGCCTCGCCCCCGGCGCTGGTGGCCAGGCGGACGACCACGAGGTAGGCCGCCTGGCTGGCCGCGACGTAGAGGAAGACCCACTTCGCGAGCCGGGCGGCGTGCCCGAGGCCGGAGCCGCGCAGGTCCAGCCGGGGCCGGAACCGGAAGCCGGTCGCCCGCAGCGCGGGCACCAGGGCGACGGTCTGCGCGACGATGCCGAGCGTCACGCCGACGCCGAGCACCGTGATCTGCGCGTCGGTGATCGTGCCGGGCTCGACGCGGTCCGGGCCGGGCATCAGGAAGAAGGCGGCGCCGGTGGCGATGACGACGACGTTGTTGAGCACCGGCGCCCACATCGGCGGCCCGAAGCGGCCGCGGGTGTTGAGGTAGGCGCCCATCACTGCGCCGGCGCCGTAGAAGAGCACCTGCGGGAGCAGGAAGCGCGCGAAGACCACGGCCAGGTCGTGCGCCTCGGGTGACAGGTCCCCGCCGTACAGGTCCACGACGAGCGGCGCGAGCAGGACGAGCAGGAGCGACGCGGCGCCGAGGGCGAGCACGACCAGGGTGAGCAGGCGGGCGGCGTAGGCGTTGCCGTCGTCGCCGTCCTCCTTCGCCGCGCGGACCAGCAGCGGGACCACCACGCTGGTGAGCACGCCGCCGAGCAGCAGCTCGTAGACGATGTTCGGGGCGGTGTTCGCCAGGTTGAAGGCGTCGCCGACGGCGGCGACGCCGAGCACCGACGCGATCACGGCCGTACGCAGGAAGCCGGTGCCGCGCGAGGCGATCGTGCCGACGGCCATGGACCGGGCCGAGCCGGCCAGGCTGGTCACGCGCCGGCCTCGGGCCGCGGGTGCCGGCGCAGCGCGCGGCGGGTGATCCGGGCGCCGGCCGCGACGAGCAGGACCGCGGCGGCGATGCCGGTGACGGCGAGCGCGACCCGGCCGTACTCGGTCGACCGCACCTGGAGCTCGACGTTGCGCCCGAAGGGCCGCCCGCCGCGGTCGACCAGGCGGGCCTGCACGGTGAAGCGCCCGGAGGTGCGGGCGTCGACGTCGATCGACACCTGGCGTGCCTCGCGGCCGGGGACGACCTGCAGGGCGGTGTCGCGGGAGGTGAGCCGGGCCGCGCTGTTCGGGTCGAGGTCGACGCCCACGTTGACCGGCTGGTCCAGACCGTTCTGGACGACCATCCGCACCGTTCCCGACCGGCCGGTCAGCAGCTGCGGCGCACCCACCAGCGTGATCCTGCCGCGCAGGGCGCGCACGTCGTCCTCCAGCAGCTCCAGCAGCCGGCGGCCCGCGGCGGGCTCCTGTCGCCAGGCGCTGCTGGCCGCCCGACCGCGGGCCCGCAGCAGCCGCGCCTTGGTGTCGCTGGCGCTCTTGCTGCCGGCGATCAGGACCTGCTCGGTGAACTGGTCGGAGTCGCGGCGCACGGCGGCGATCTCGCGCACGAACGACGCCGACAGCTCGACGTCCTCGGGCGCCTTCTGCCGGGGCGCGCCGCGGTCCTCCGGCTGCGCCGGCGCCTGCGTGTCCCGCGGCCCGGTGCACTGCTCGGTGCCACCGGCCGCGGCGCTCAGCACGACCGGGCACAGCCAGGGCACGCGCCCGGTGTCGACCACGGCGCCGATGGCGACGGCCGGGCGCAGGTCGACGTGCCGCCGGGGCGCGACGACGACGGTGCGCGACCGCCCGGGGCGTTCGGCGGCCAGCACGGCCGTCTCGGCCAGCCAGCGCTGCTCGGCCAGGCGGTCCCCTTGCCAGTCGGCCGCTGCGGGGTCGGGCTCGACCAGCCGCGACAGGGCCTCGTCGGCCACCAGCGCCGGCACCGCGCCGGTGCTGGAGGCCAGCGTCGTGAGCGCGTTCGGGGTGCGGTCCTGCGACGAGTCCGGCGGCGGCAGGGCCGACTCGTCGAGCAGCAGGGCGGTCTTCTCGCTCGCCGCCAGCGGGTCGACGACCGTCTCGACCGGCCCCGGCGGCGGCCACGCGACCAGCGCGAGCTGCACGTCGGTGCCCAGCAGCCGCGTGGTCTCGGTCACGCCGAGCCGGCTGAGCTGTGGGACGTCGTCCTTCACGGGCGAGTCGGTGCGGCTGAGCGCGACGACGTCGGGGTCGCCGTACGGCAGCGCCAGCACCTGGCTCTCGCGCGCCGCGGCGCGCATGCCGACCAGCCACTGCTCGGCGTTGTCCGAGCGCGGCCGGTCCTGCACGTCGCCACCGTCGCGGACGCTGTACGGCCGGGTCATGGCCTCGACCGTGTAGAGCAGGTCGGGGTCCACCGCGTACGTCATGGGCACCGGGTCCCCGAGGCAGGGCAGGACCCGGGGCGGCGCGGCCGTGCCGATCGGCGCCCGGGCGACCTCGTCGCAGGCACCCCGCGAACCGATCCGGCCGGAGAGCAGGGCGCGCTGCAGGCGGCCCCGGGAGGCCGTGTCGTCCTCGGTCAGCGCGTCCAGGTCGTCGTCGAGCATGACCTCGTTGGGTCCGCGGTGCGGGGTGTCCACCAGCGGCATGACCCAGGCGATGCGGGTCGGGGCGATCGGACCGTCCGGGAACCACGGCACGAAGGTCGACGCGAGCCCCACCGGACTGCGGGCGCCGTCGCCGGCCCGGGCACGGACCTGGACGGCCAGCGGGAAGACGCCGTTGCGGCTGCCCAGCTGCAGGTCGCGGACGAGCACGCGGACGTCGAAGCCGGTGGTGCCGCCCGGCGCGAGCTCGAGCGCCTGGGCGTCCTGGGCCGGCAGCTTGCGCTCCCCCACGACCGGCTCCTCCGCCGCGAGCCGGAGCTCGGAGCGGCTGCGGATGGCGCCGCCGACGGCGAGCCGGACCTGCACGCTGGACAGCGCGTCGTCACCGCAGTTGACGAGCCGGCCGGTCACCTGGAAGGGCTCCTCGGGCTGGGACGGGGCGCGGGGCAGCAGGCTGGTCACCTCGACGTGCACCGGCGACTCCTGGGAGGAGTTCGCGCAGGCCCCCGCGGGCGGCGTCGCACCGGGGGACGGTCCCGGGGTCTGCGCCGCCGCCGGCGCGGCGGTCGCCAGCAGCGCTGCGAGCAGCAGCGCGCGGGCGAGGGGGCGGGACGACGGCACGGGGTGAGGCTCCCACTGGGCAGGTCGGCTTCGCGTGAGGCCGACGATCCTGTGGACTAGGCCGTCTCGGCCAGCAGGTCGGGCACCTTGTCGAGCAGCCGCCGCTCGTCGGCGTACGCCAGTCGCGCGGCCAGCTCCTCGAGCGGCACCCAGGCCACCTCGCTGACCTCGACGTCGGCGTCGGACAGCTCGAGGCCGTGCACCGGGTCGCTGGCGAGCAGCAGGTAGTGGTGCACGGTCTTGTGGACCCGGCGGCCGTCCGCGACGAACCAGAAGTCGATGGCGCCGAGCTTGCCGACCACGCGGCCGAGGATGCCGGTCTCCTCCGCGACCTCCCGCACGGCCGTCTCGGGCTCGGTCTCGCCCGGCTCGACGTGGCCCTTCGGCAGGGACCAGAGGAGCCGGCCGCGGCGGTCCAGCCTCCCGATCAGCGCACCGCAGGCCCCCGCGCCGAGGCGGTCCAGCACCAGTCCGCCGGCGCTCGTCTCGTCCACGCGGCGCAGCGGCCGGCGGGCGGTGGGGCCGCTCCCGGGCGTTGCAGGCGGAGGAGGAGGCACCCGGTCACAGTACGTCGACGGGCTGCCTCGCGCCCCCCTCGCTGGGGGGCCGCGCGGCGGCACCGGGACGCGTCCCGCACGGGGGTTCCCACGCTCCGCCCCGATAGGCTCGACCCCCGTGCCCGCCCTGTCCGAGGTCCAGTCGAACGCCGTGCGTGAGCTGCTGCGCGTGTCGCCGGTCGCGGGCGAGCTGGGGGAGCGCTTCGCGGCGGCCGGACACGCGCTGCACCTGGTCGGCGGCTCGGTGCGCGACGCCCTGCTGGGCCGCCTCGGCGACGACCTCGACTTCACCACCGGCGCCCGTCCGGAGCAGGTGCTGGAGATCGTCGACGGCTGGGCCGAGGCGGTGTGGGAGACCGGCATCGCCTTCGGCACCGTTGGCCTGCTGCGCCGCGGCTTCCGGCTGGAGGTGACGACCTACCGGGCGGAGGCGTACGACCGCTCCTCCCGCAACCCCGAGGTGACGTACGGCGAGTCCTTGCGCGACGACCTCGTCCGGCGCGACTTCACGGTCAACGCCATGGCCGTCGCGCTGCCGGACTGGAAGGCGCCGGACGCGTTCGTCGACCTGCACGGCGGGCTCGACGACCTGGCAGCGGGGGTCCTGCGCACGCCCGGCACCCCGCAGATGTCCTTCGACGACGACCCGCTGCGGATGCTGCGGGCCGCGCGGTTCGCCTCCCAGCTCGGCTTCGCCGTCGACCCGGCTGTCGTCACGGCGATGCGCGACATGGCCGGGCGGCTCGAGATCGTCAGCGTCGAGCGCATCGCCGACGAGCTGAACAAGCTCCTGTGCGGACGGCACCCCCGGGCGGGCCTGGAGCTGCTGGTCGACACCGGCCTCGCGGCGCTGGTGCTGCCCGAGCTGCCGGCGCTGCGCCTCGAGATCGACGAGCACCACCAGCACAAGGACGTGTACGACCACACGCTGCAGGTCCTCGAGCGGGCGATCGCGCTCGAGGACGGCGAGCCGGACCTGGTGCTGCGCCTGGCCGCGCTGCTGCACGACATCGGCAAGCCGCGCACCCGCCGCAAGGAGGCGGGCGGCGGGGTGTCGTTCCACCACCACGAGGTCGTGGGGGCGTCGATGGCGCGCAAGCGACTGCAGGCCCTGAAGTACCCGAAGGACGTGACGGCCGCGGTCGTGCTGCTGACGGAGCTGCACCTGCGGTTCCACGGGTACGGGGTGGCGAGGGCGGGAGGTGGCAGCGTGGCGAGGGCGGGAGGTGGTGGCCAGTCCTCGACCAGTGCGTGGACCGACAGCGCGGTGCGGCGCTACGTCACCGATGCCGGCGACCAGCTGCCCCGGCTGCACAAGCTGGTGCGGTCGGACTGCACGACGCGCAACCGGCGGCGGGCCGCGTCGCTGGCGGCGGCGTACGACGACCTCGAGGCGCGGATCGCGGCGCTGGCCGAGAAGGAGGAGCTGTCGAGGATCCGGCCGGACCTCGACGGTCACGAGGTCATGGCGCTGCTCGGCATCCCGGGCGGGCCGATGGTCAAGCGCGCGCTGTCGCACCTGCTGGAGCTGCGCATGGAGCGCGGACCACTGCCGCACGAGCAGGCCGTGCAGGAGCTCCAGGCGTGGGCCGCGGCGCAGGCCGGCGAGTAGTCCTTCTGGGCCATGGATCGGCGCGCCGCGAACGCCGATGATGTGCGCATGACAGGGCAAGACGGACACCCTGCCTCCCGACGAGGGACGGCAGCGGCTCTCGGCGTGTCCGTCCTGATCGCGGGGACGCTGCTGACCGCCGTCGCGGTCGCTGCCCGCCAGGCCGACACCGCGTCCGCCGACACCGTCCTGCGCACCGCCGCCGGTGCGGTCCTGGTGCTGCCGGACGGCACGCGCCGCCCCGCCGTCGAGGGCGAGCAGGTGCCGGACGGCGCCACTGTCGAGCTGCCCGGTCCCGGTCAGGCCGTCCTCCGGACGCGCGAGCGCGAGGTCTACCTCGCGCAGGCCAGCAGCGTCCGGGTCGTCGACGGGTCCCACCAGGAGCTGCGCAGCGGCACCGCGTTCGTCGACGCCGCCGGCGCCCCCGGTCTCGACCTGCGGACCGACTCGGCCGTGGTGGACGTCCGGGGCGGCGCCCTGGTGCGTGTGGAGAGCGGCGCGGTCCCGCGGGTGGCGGTCCTGCGCACCGACCGCCGCGACGCGGTCGGTGCCGACGTGCGGGCTGCGGGGCGGCGGGCGGCGCGACCGGTCCCTGCGCTCTACCAGGTGCAGGTACCCCGCGGCGGCCTGCCTGGCAGGCGCGCGCCGCTGCGGCTGACGCCCGACGACCGCTACGAGGAAGAGCTGGTCAGCGACTTGGTCGCCGCCGACCGCTACCTGAACGCCACCGGCGACGTCCTGCAGTCCTCACCCGCGCAGGTGGCCGTCGTGCGCACCGCCCTGGCCCAGACCTCACCGGGCGTCCCGGCCGACCGCGAGGGCGGCATCGCCTTCCTGGTCGCCGCTGCCACCGACGAGGGCACGTCCCGCCTCGCCGAGGTGCGCGAGCTGCGCGCGCAGGGCGGCAGCTGGGGCGTCGTCGCCGCGATCGTCGGCTCCGGCGTCGATGAGGTCGGCGCCCGGCTCGACGCGCTCATCGCCCCCACCGTCGAGGCACTGCCCGTCGCGCCCGGCAGCGTCGACATCACGCAGGCGCTCGGCCTCGGCGGCGACGTGCCCGACGGGACCGGCGACCCGGCGGTGGTCGCACCCCGCCCCAGTGACGCACCCCCGCGGCCGCGCCCGACCAGCGCCCCGTCGCCCGGGCGCACCCCCTCGCCGACGCCGTCGCCGGACGTCACGCAGACCGTCGGCAGCACCGTCGACACCGTCGTCGACACCGTGCTCGGCCTGATCACCCCGTCGAGCCCGAGCAGCACGCCGGCGGCGACCGCCTCACCGCGGCCGCTGGTCCCGGTCGACCTGTCGCCGCTGCTGCCTGGTCGTTACAGCTAGCCCGCTGCGCCAGCCGTCACGATCGGCTCGGGCGGCTCCTGGGCTGACCGCCGTGCCGTCATGACGCCGTACACGACGGCGGTCACCGCGTAGCCGCCGGCGACGATGCCGATGACCAGGTAGCTCTTGCCGTTCGGCGGCAGCAGCACCGCGGAGGCGGCAGCCGCGGACACGAAGCTGACGTTGAACAGCGTGTCGTAGAAGGAGAAGACGCGGCCGCGGTAGTCGTCCTCGACGGTCTCCTGGAGCAGCGTGTCGACGCAGATCTTCGAGGCCTGCGCGGCGAAGCCGAGGAAGAACGCGGCCACCAGGAAAGCCGGGTGCGTGTACGGCACCCCGAACACCACCTCGACGACCGAGGCGACCGCGAAGACCAGCACGATCCAGCCCTGCGTCCCGAGCCGGCGCGTCGCCGCCGGGGTCACGACCGCCGCCAGCAGCCCGCCGAGCACGCTGACGACGA
>JBKJQM010000424.1:0-3208 GCA_046594005.1 Mycobacteriales bacterium | reverse complement strand
GCAGCGCTCACGGTCCAGGAGCACCTGGCTGGAGATGGCGATCGGCTTCGGGAAGGTCCGCTTCACGTCGTGGAAGCGCGACTCGGCGTTGCCGTTGCTCATCGTCTGGTTCTGCAGGGGGCACTCGCCGCCCTTGTCGCAGACGGGGCAGTCCAGCGGGTGGTTGATGAGCAGCAGCTCGAGTGTGCCCTCCTGCGCCTTCTTGGCGACCAGGCTCGTGAGCTGGGTCTTCACGACCATGCCCTCGGTGACCGTCGTGGTGCAGGCGGTCAACGGCTTGCGCTGACCCTCCACCTCGACGATGCACTGGCGGCAGGCGCCGACCGGGTCGAGCAGCGGGTGGTCGCAGAACCGCGGGATCTGCACGCCGATGAGCTCGGCGGCCCGGATGACGAGGGTGCCCTTGGGGACCGCCACCTCGACGCCGTCGATGGTGAGCGTGATGAGGTCGGTGGGCACCACGTCGGCCGTGCTGGGGGAGGTGACGGTCACGCGCTCACTCCCGAGAAGACGGTGGAGGCCACCGGGTCGAAGGGACAGCCGGCCCCGGTGATGTGCGCGAGGAACTCCTCGCGGAACAGCTGCACGCCCGACACGATCGGGCTGGTAGCGCCGTCGCCGAGTGCGCAGAACGAGCGGCCGAAGATGTTGTCGCAGGTGTCGAGCAGCGTCGCGATGTCCTCCTCGGTGCCGGTGCCGGCCTCGAGGCGCTGCAGGATCTGGACCATCCAGTAGGTGCCCTCGCGACACGGCGTGCACTTGCCGCAGGACTCGTGGGCGTAGAACTCGGTCCACCGCAGGACCGCACGCACGACGCAGGTCGTGTCGTCGAAGCACTGCAGCGCCTTGGTGCCGAGCATGGACCCGGCTGCGGCGACGCCCTCGTAGTCGAGCGGCACGTCGAGGTGGTCGTCGGTGAGCAGCGGCGTCGAGGACCCGCCCGGGGTCCAGAACTTCAGCGTGTGGCCCTCGCGCATGCCACCGGACAGGTCGAGCAGCTGGCGCAGCGTGATGCCGAGCGGCGCTTCGTACTGGCCGGGGTTCTTCACGTGGCCGGACAGCGAGTAGAGCGTGAAGCCCTTGCTCTTCTCGGTGCCCATGGACTGGAACCACGCCGCGCCGCCGTTGACGATCGCGGGTACGGACGCGATGGACTCGACGTTGTTGACGACGGTCGGCGAGGCGTACAGCCCGTGGGTCGCGGGGAACGGCGGGCGCAGGCGCGGCTGGCCGCGGTAGCCCTCGAGCGAGTCGAGCAGGGCCGTCTCCTCGCCGCAGATGTAGGCGCCGGAGCCGGCGTGCACGACGACGTCGAGGTCGAAGCCGCTGCCGCCGATGTCCTTGCCGAGGTGACGCGCGGCGTAGGCGTCGAGCACGGCCTGCTGCAGCCGGCGGATGACGTGCACGATCTCGCCGCGCACGTAGATGACGGCGAAGCTGGAGCGGATGGCGTGGCACGCGATCGCGACGCCCTCGATCAGGGCGTGCGGGTTGGCCATGAGGAACGGCGTGTCCTTGCAGGTGCCCGGCTCGGACTCGTCGGCGTTGACCACGAGGTAGTGCGGCTTGGCGCCCTGGCCCTCGTTGCCCTGCGGGATGAAGCCCCACTTCATGCCGGTCGGGAAGCCGGCGCCGCCGCGGCCGCGCAGGCCCGACTCCTTGACCAGCGCGATGAGCGCGTCCGGGTCCATCGCCAGCGCCTTGGGCAGCGCGGTGTAGCCGCCGTGGCGGGTGTAGCCCTCGAGCGTGAAGGAGTCGGCGTCGTCCCAGTGGCGGGACAGGACCGGGGTCAGTGTCGACTCGATGGCCACGTCAGGCGTCCTTGCTCGGGAAGGCGGGTGCGTCGTCGCCGCGCGACTTGGCGATCTCGAGCCCGACGAGGGTGGCCGGTCCGGCCTGCACGCCCTCGTTGGCTCGGCCGTCCGGGAAGCCGGCGAGCACGCGAGAGGCCTGCTTGAACGTGCACAGCGAGGACGGCCCGCGGGTGGGCGGCGGTGGGTTGCCGGCGCGGGTCGCGTCGACGAGATCGCGTACGGACGCCGGGGTCTGGTTGTCGTAGAACTCCCAGTTGACCATCACCACGGGGGCGTAGTCGCAGGCGGCGTTGCACTCGACGTGCTCGAGGCTGATCGCGCCGTCCTCGGTCGTCTCGTTGTGGCCGATCCCGAGGTGCTCCTTCACCGACGACATGATCTCGTCGCCGCCGAGGACCGCGCAGAGCGTGTTGGTGCAGATGCCGACGTGGTACTCGCCGGCAGGCCGACGGCGGTACATCGTGTAGAAGGTCGCGACCGCGCCGACCTCGGCCTTGGTGAGCCCGAGCTCCTCGGCGCACATCGCGATGCCCTCGGGGCTGACGTAGCCCTCGACCGACTGCGCGAGGTGCAGCATCGGCAGCAGCGCCGAGCGGGGCTTCGGGTAGCGCGCGATGATCTCGCGCATCTCGGAACGGGTCGTCTCTGACAGAGCCATCTAGCGGTCCACTCCACCCATGACGGGGTCGATCGACGCCACCGCGGCGATGGCGTCGGAGAGCATGCCGCCCTCGCACATCGCCGCCGTGGCCTGCAGGTTGGTGAAGGAGGGATCGCGGACGTGGACGCGGTAGGGCCGGGTGCCGCCGTCGCTGACAGCGTGCACGCCGATCTCGCCGCGCGGCGACTCGATGCCGACGTAGACCTGGCCGGGCGGGACCCGGAAGCCCTCCGTCACGAGCTTGAAGTGGTGGATGAGCGCCTCCATGGAGGTGCCCATGATCTTCTTGACGTGGTCGAGCGACTGGCCCATGCCGTCGCTGCCGAGCGCGAGCTGGGCGGGCCAGGCGATCTTGGTGTCCTCCACCATCACCGGACCGGGCTGGAGCTTGTCCAACGCCTGCGCCACGATCTTCAGCGACTCCCACAGCTCCTGCTTGCGGACCAGGAAACGCCCCCAGCAGTCACCCGTGGTCGCGGTGGCGACCTCGAAGTCGTAGTCCTCGTAGCCGCAGTACGGCGCGGTCTTGCGCAGGTCCCACGGCAGACCGGCCGAGCGCAGGATCGGGCCGGTGACGCCGAGGGCGAGGCAGCCCTGAACGTCCAGCGTGGCGACGTCCTGCAGGCGCTTCTGCCAGATCGGCTGACCCGTCAGCAGGGCGTCGATGCCCTCGAAGCGCTCGGGGAGGATCTCGAGCAGCTCGCGGGCCTTCTCGACGGCGCCGGGCGGCAGG
>JBKJQM010000370.1:0-4950 GCA_046594005.1 Mycobacteriales bacterium | reverse complement strand
GTGCAGCGGACGCGACGACCTCGCTGAAGCCCCAGAGCGGCACCCGGCCGCGACCGGGAGAGGCTGGGAAGAACTCCCAGTAGCGGAACGGCACGCCGAGGATGGCGTAGGTCACGTTGTTCGCCGTCATGCCGACGCGGTCGACGCGCAGGACGGCCTGGCCGTCCGCGCACTCCGGCGCGTCGAGGTCGAGCAGCGTCGTGCGGGTGTGGTCGGCCCTGTCCACCTCGAGCGCCCAGGCAGTCGTCATCGACCGGACGGTACGCGGCGGTGGGGAAGCGGCGGTCTCGACCGGCAGCAGGTCCCACGTGGAGGGACGCCGCGGTCTCGAAAACCGCTCGTTGGCAGGCTGTCTGACCTCCAATACTGTCGGAGGGCACGTCTACCGTGAACGGCATGGCAGCAGGTCAGGCGGCGTTCTCGATGGCGGCGGACGACGCCGCGCTGGACGCCTGCACCGACGAGCTGGCCGCGCTCGAGACCGACCGCGGCGCACTGCACGTGCGGCAGCTCCGGGCCGTGCTGCGCATGCATGCCGTCGGCGGGACGGCCGGCATGGAGCTGTCCACCGTGCCGCGGGTCGCGCTGGCGATCGGCTGCTCGGAGCACCGAGCGGGGCAGCTGCTGGTCGACGCGCTCGGCCTCGGAGAGCTGCCCGGCGGACTGGAAGCGCTGGAGTGCGGGCTGCTGACGGTCGAGCAGTCCTCGGCCGTGGTGCGGCAGCTCGCGCCCCCGCCGTTCCCGGCACGGCTGGAGGTGTGGGCTCGGCTGCAGCGGCGCCTGTAGCTCGAGGCGGACCGCGGGTCGGTCCTGCCGCCGGCGCGGCTCGGCGAGCTGCTGCGCGCCTGGGTGCAGCAGGCCGATCCCACCGATGCAACAGAGCGGCGCCGACGCGCCGAGGACGACCGGCGGCTCGACTGGCGGCGCCGGGACGACGGCCTGAACGACCTGTTCGCGTTCGGGTTCACCGGGCCTGACCTGCAGGCGGCGCTGTCCCGCGTCCGCGACCGCGCCCACCCCGTCGGTCCGGGCGACGAGCGGACGGCGGAGCAGCGGCGCTTCGACGCGTTCAAGGACCTGCTCCTCGGGCGCGACCCGCTCCCGCTGGACGACCCGCACGACCCGAGCTCGCCGTGCACCTGCGCTTCCGCCGGAGGGGGCCGAGCGGGGTGCGGGTGCTTCCAGGGCGCGGCCGTCCCGTGCGGCGTCGAGCTGCTGGTCCACCTTCCGATCGACACTGCGCTCGGCACCAGCGACCGACCCGCGGAGCTCGTCGGCCACGGGCCGCTCGATCCGGACCTGCTGCAGGCGCTGCTGCTCGCTGCACCGCGGCTGCGCCCCGTGTGGACCGACGAGCACGGCGTCGTCGTCGCTGTCGGAGACCGGGCCGTGGTGCCTGAACGAGCAGATGCAGCCTCGGTGCGGACGGCGCTGCTGCAGCTCGCTGCGCTGCCACCGCCGCCGGTCCTGCATCCGAGGCACCCGCATGACCACCCGCCGCCGGGGCCCGGCCGCGGTCCCGGCATCCACCCAGCCGGCCCGCCTGGTCCGTACTGCCCGAGCCGTCGGCTGCGCCGGCTGATCGCTGCCCGCGCGCCGCGCTGCGAGTGGCCCGGTTGCGGCGCCCGCGCCTCCCGCTGCGACGCCGAGCACGACGAGGCCTGGCCTGACGGTCCGACCTGCGCCTGCAACCTCGGGCCGTGCTGCCGTCGGAACCACCGGGTCAAGCAGCTCGGCTGGACCAAGACCCGGTCTGCCGAGGGCGTCGCCTGGACCAGCCCCGGTGGCGGTCGCACGTGGCTGAGCCCGTCCCAGCACGAGACACCTGGCCCCGCCGACAGGGCTCTCTCGCCGGTGCCGGCAGCCGACCCGCTGGCCGACCTCAGCCCGCTCGAGCAGAAGGAGGAGCTGTGGTGGCTCGCCGGCTGCCCCGACGACCTCGCCGCGCTGGAGCTGCGGGCGGTCGAGCCCGAGGAGCGCGAGCCGACTGACGGGCTCGGCGCTCAGCTCCGCACCGGCGACACCCGCTGGCTCGAGCTCGACGACCCGTACGCCTGGTGGGAGATGGCGCGGCCGCCTGACCCGGCCTGAGTAGCCTCGCGCTGCATGGAGCCGGGCCCGCCGAACACGCCGCTGCACGTGCCTGCCGGATCCGCACCCGTGTACGCCTTCCGGGACCGCGGAGGCAGCGACCACGCGTTCCGCTTCCTCATCTCGGGCGCGCAGAGCGGTGGCAGCTACAGCACGATGGAGGTCGTGTCACCTGGTGGCAGCGGCCCAGGGGACCACGTCCACGAGCACGCAGAGGAGCACTTCCTCGTGCTCGAGGGAACGATCGACTTCCGCGTCCAGGGCCAGGACTTCCGGGCCGAGGTGGGCGACGTGGTGCACGTCCCGCGCGGATGCACGCACGCCTTCACCGTGCGCAGCCCGACGGCCAGGACCGTGGCGACCTACAGCCCCGCCGGCGACGAGGAGGTCCTGCGCCAGGCTTCGGTCCTGGTGGAGGACTCGTAGTCCCTCTCAGACCGCCCGGGCCAGCCCCCGCGCCACCTCGGCGAGCGCCTCGTCGAGCCCGACAGCAGGTCGCCAGCCCCAGCCGTCCGCGCGGTCGGCGAGCAGCCGGCCGGTCCACGCCGGGGCGTCGTCCCACACGGGGCTGACGCCGACCGCGCGCGTCACGGTCTCGTAGTAGTCGCGGACCGTGGCCCGGTCCGCTGCGACGTTGACCGCGGTGCAGGCGCCGGTCACCGGTCCTGTCGCAGGATCGGTCGAGGCAGCCACGCGCGCCGCCGCGACGTCGGCGGCGAGGGCGACGAGGTCGCCGACGTGCACCCACGAGAACGTCTGGTCCGGCACCGCGTGCCGCGCCGAGGCGTCGTCGCGGATGGCGGCGGGCCGCAGGGCGTTCCAGATCGAGCGCTCGCCCGCACCGAGGATCGCCGGCGGGCGCAGCAGCACGCGGGTCAGCCCGTCGACGGACGCGATCGCGTGGTCGGTGTCGCGCTTGGTGACGGCGTAGTCGTCGGCGTCGTCGCCGACCAGCGCCGAGGACTCGTCGACGTCACCCACCGAGGGCGTGCGGTCGTACACGGCAGCAGTCGAGACGTGGACGAGGCGCTCGACGCCGGCCGCGGCAGCCGCCACGGCGAAGGTCCTCGTCCCCTCCACCCCGACGCGGCGCTGAGCCGCCTCGTCGCTGCCCATCGGGTGCACGGTGGTGACCGCGGCCTCGGCGCCGGCCAGGACCCGGGCCGCGAAGCCGGCGTCGGTGAAGTCCCCGACCTGCTCCGCGACGCCCGCGACCGTGGGTGCCGTGCCGGCCCGCCG
Organism: Mycobacteriales bacterium; assembly: GCA_046594005.1. GTDB lineage: Bacteria > Actinomycetota > Actinomycetes > Mycobacteriales > SCTD01 > SCTD01. Next base: position 1,620 of record JBKJQM010000370.1, on the reverse strand, counting down.
CACGACGGCGCGCACGCTCGTGCCACCTGCAGCGAGCGCGGCGCACAGCCTTGACCCGACCAGGCCGTTGGCCCCGGTGACGACGACGATCACCCCGTCAGCCTCGCACCTTCGGCCGCGTGACTCACGCGGCCCCTCGCCGACTCAGCCCGTCGGAGCGGCACGAGGCGTCAGCGAGGCGAGGACGTCATGGCACCGGCCCTGGTGGTGGTGGTCAGGCAGGCAGCACTGCCCTCGCTCGGCCTTGATGCGGTACATGTCCTGGTCGGCGGCGCGCATCAGCGCGTCGAGGCCGCGGGCGGCACCCTCGGCCCGGCCGCAGCTCGCCCGGACCGTGAGGCGGCCGTCCCGCGTGGCCACCGGACGTGCGACGGCCGCCTCGACGCGGGAGACGAGGTCCTCGACCGCGGCGCGGTCATGGCCCATGGCGATGACGGTCATCTCGTCGCCGCCCAGGCGGAAGACGTGCTCGTCCTCGCGGAGCGTCCCGTCGAGTGCCTGGGCTACCTCGTGGAGGACCCGGTCGCCGACGTCATGGCCGAACCGGTCGTTGACGCCCTTGAACCCGTCGAGGTCCAGGAACAGCACGACGGCAGGGCGCTCGTCGCCCGCGAGCCCGTCGACCAGGGCCTGGTAGGCGGCGCGGTTGGGGATGCCGGTGAGGACGTCGGTGAAGGCGAGCTCGCGCAGGGCGTGCTCCGCGGCGACACGGACGCGGTCGTCGAACATCTGCGGCGTGTTGAGCAGCGTCTTGTAGTTGCGTCGCAGGCCGAGGTAGGTGAGGGCGACCGCGGCGCCGACGACGTCGACCGCGATGGTGTGCCACTCCCCGAAGACCGCCCGAACGGCGGCCAGGTCCGCTGCAGACTCCTGCCCGCCGAAGGCCAGCAGCAGGTGCGCGCCGTGGTGGCCGTGGTGCACGGCGCAGGTGAAGAAGATCGTGGCGGTCGCCAGCGCGAGCGGGTTGGTCGTGAGCTGCTTCGTGCGGACCAGTCCGACCGCGATCAGGGTCGCGATGACGACGTAGCAGAGCGCGATCAGGCCGTTCAGCCCAGCAGCCAGTTGCCACCCCATGCTCTGCAGGCTGCCAGAGGACGGCGACGGGCGGAATAGGCCGATCTGGCTACGCAGCGTCCCGTTGTGACTACTGCCGGTAGCGCTCGGTGACGCACGACGGCCCGGCGGCTCACGAGGAGCGGCCGGGCCGTCGGGACGTGCTGGGGGTGGGGCTACTGCTGGGTGGCCTGCTCGGCCTCGGCGGCGGCGTGCTCACCGATGGACTCGCCCTTGATCCAGGCCTCGAGCGCCGGGCCCGCGATGTCGTCGCGGACCTGGACCGGCGGGGACTTCATGAAGTACGTGCTGGCCGGGTTGACCGGGCCGCCCTCGCCACGGTCGAGCGCGACCTTGGCGCAGCGCAGCGCGTCGATGATGACGCCGGCGCTGTTGGGGGAGTCCCAGACCTCGAGCTTGTACTCGAGGTTCAGCGGGACGTCGCCGAACGCGCGGCCCTCGAGGCGGACGTAGGCCCACTTGCGGTCGTCGAGCCACTGGACGTAGTCCGACGGGCCGATGTGGACGTTGCGGGCGCCCATGTCGTGCTCCATGTTGGAGGTCACG
>JBKJQM010000333.1:0-4810 GCA_046594005.1 Mycobacteriales bacterium | reverse complement strand
CCACTCGCCGCTGGTCTACGCGGCGCTGCTCGTGCTCTGGGGGGCCTGGGAGCTGCGCCCCGCCAGGTCGACGTCTGCCAGCTCCTCGGCGAGTCGGGACCCCATCACGTCGTAGCCGCGGGCGCGCGGGTGCAGCCGGTCGGTGGACAGGAACGACGGCGCCTGACCGACGGTCCAGCGGCCCGACAGCGGGCTGAAGAAGCGGATGCCCTGCGCCTTCGCGACGCCGGCGACGACTCCGTCGACGATGCGCCGGCGTGGATCGGTGCGTCCAGGCGGCGGCGGGTCGTACGCGCCCATCAGCACGATCGTGGCCTGCGGCTGGCGGCGCCGCACCTCGCCCAGGACGGCGAGCACCGCGTCCTCCACGGCCTGCGGGTCCCCGGCGTTGCGGGCGTCGTTGGTGCCGCCCTCGAGCAGGACCACGTCGTAGCGGCCGGGCATCGCGCCCGGGCGCCGCAGCCGCTGCAGGTAGCCGGGAGAGCGGCCGGTCGTCGTGTAGCCGGTGCCTCCCCAGGCGTCCACGTCCACGTCCCAGCCGAGGCGGGCGCCCGCGATGCGGGCCATGGCCGGGCGGCGGGGGTTCGTGCCGGTGCCGGCCATCAGGCTGTCGCCGAAGAAGAACGCCGACACCTGGCCGGGTGGCGCCGCCACCGGTCCCGCGGCCGCCGGGAAGCCGGCGAGGCCCAGCCCGAGCAGCGCGGCCAGCGCGCCGAGCCGCCCCTTCGTGCGCTTCTGCACCGTCCACCCCCTGACAGGGAGTGTCCGTGCGGACCTGCCTGTCCCGCAGGCGTTCCGGCCTTCCTGAGGGACGATCCGGGACGAGTCGGGCTGCCGCCCGCCGGGCGGTGCATAGCCTGCTCGGGTGAGCGTGCGCCTGGCCGACGTCGTGGAGGTCCTCGAGGAGCTGTACCCGCCGGCGTGGGCGCAGGAGTGGGACGCGGTGGGCCTGGTCTGCGGTGACCCGGACGCCGTCGTGCGCCGCGTGCTGCTGGCGGTCGACCCGGTCGAGGCTGTGGTCGACGAGGCCGTCGCGGGGGGATTCGACCTCCTGCTCACGCACCACCCGCTGCACCTGCGCGGCACCACGTCGGTGGCCGCCACGACGCCCAAGGGCCGCGTCGTCCACCGGCTGGTACGCGCCGGCTGCGGGCTGCACGTCGCGCACACGAACGCCGACGTCGCCGATCCCGGGGTCTCCGACGCGCTCGCCGACCTGTTCGACCTGCGGGACCTGCGGCCGCTCGAGCCGACGCCGGCCGAGCCGCTCGACAAGCTGGTCGTGTTCGTCCCGGTGGAGGACGTCGAGCGGGTGCTGGACGCGGCCGCCGGCGCCGGTGCCGGAGCGATCGGCGACTACGAGCGGTGCGCGTGGACGACGACGGGCACCGGCACCTTCCGTCCGCTCGCCGGCGCGGCCCCGGCCGTCGGCGAGGTGGGGATGGTGGAGCGCGTGCACGAGGCCCGGCTCGAGGTCGTCCTGCGTCGAGGGCTGCGGAGCCGGGTGCTGCGGGCGGTGCTGCAGGCGCACCCGTACGAAGAGCCCGCGTACGACCTGCTCGAGCCCGCGACGGTCGCCGGACCGCGCGGACTCGGCCGCGTGGGGGAGCTCCCCGCGCCCCTGTCGCTGAGCGAGCTGACGCAGCGCGCGGCCGCCGTGCTGCCCGCCACGGCCTGGGGCGTGCGCGCGGCCGGCGACCCGCACGCCCAGATCGGGACGCTCGCGGTCTGCGGCGGCTCGGGTGACTCGCTGCTGCGGGAGGCCGGTCGGGCGGCGGACTGCTACCTGACCGCCGACCTGCGCCACCACCCGGCGAGCGAGGCGCCGGAGGGGCTCGGGCTGATCGACGCCGCGCACTGGGCCACCGAGTGGCCGTGGCTGCGGGACGCCGCCCGCCGGCTGTCAGCCGCCACTACGGTGGAGACGGTCGTCAGCACCCTGGTGACCGACCCGTGGACGACCGCTGCGAGGAGCTCTCCCGCGTGAAGGCAGACCCGTTCGTCCAGCTGCGGCTGCTCGAGCTGCAGGGGCTCGACAGCGCCCTCGACAGGCTGACGCACCGCCGTCGCACGCTGCCCGAGATCGCCGAGATCGCGCGCCTCGACGGGCTGGTCGACGCGCTTCGCGACGGCGTCGTGCGCGCCGAGACGGAGGTGTCGGACCTGGCCCGGGAGCAGGCGAAGTTCGAGAAGGAGATCGAGCAGGTCCGCGCCCGCCGGGAGCGCGACGAGGGCCGGCTCGCCTCCGGTGCGGTCACCGTCGCCAAGCAGCTGCAGGACCTCGAGCACGAGGTGACGTCGCTGAAGCGGCGCCAGGGCGACCTCGAGGACAGCGAGCTCGAGGTGATGGAGCGCGCCGAGGCCGCGCAGGCCACGCTCGACCAGCTGATCACCCAGCGGCAGCAGCACCTCACCGCCCGCGCCGACGCCGAGACGGCCCGCGACGCCGCCGTCGCCGACATCGACGCCGAGCTCGAGAAGACCACCGCGTCGCGCGCCGACCTGGCCGCCTCGATGCCCCCCGACCTGCTGGCGCTGTACGAGCGGCTGCGCGCCTCCGAGGGCGGCATCGGCGCCGGCGAGATCTCCCGCGGCCGCTGCGGCGGCTGCCACCTCGACCTCATGAACAACGAGAAGACCGACATCCGGGCGGCCCCCGTCGACGAAGTGCTGCGCCACGAGGAGTGCGGCCGGATCATGGTGCGCACCGCCGAGTCCGGGCTGTGAGCTCAGGCCGTCGCCTGGTCGTCGAGGCAGACGGCGGTTCGCGCGGCAACCCCGGTCCGGCGGGGTACGGCGCCGTCGTCCGCGACGCCGTCACCGGCGAGGTGCTGGCCGAGCGCGCGGCCGGCATCGGTCACGCGACCAACAACGTCGCGGAGTACGGCGGCCTGATCGCCGGGCTTCAGGCCGCGGCCGACCTGAGCCCCGCCGAGGTCGAGGTCCGGATGGACTCCAAGCTCGTCGTCGAGCAGATGAACGGCCGGTGGCAGGTCAAGCACCCGTCGATGAAGCCGCTCGCCGCCGAGGCCCGCGCGCTGGTGGGACTCCTTCCCAGGGTGCGGTTCTCGTGGATCCCACGTGCGCAGAACGCGCACGCCGACCGGCTCGCCAACGAGGCCATGGACGCCTCGGCGCGCGGCGACGTCTGGCGCGCGGGCGGGGACAGCGGGCCGGCTGACGCGGCCGCCACCTGGCTCGCCGAGCACGAGCCGACCGCCGCCCCGGCCGCCCCGACGAAGCAGGTGTGGCGCCCCGAGGCGAGCACCGCGCCCACCACGACGCTGCTGCTGCGGCACGGCCAGACGGTGCTGTCGGTCGAGAAGCGGTTCTCCGGCGTCGGCGACCAGGAGCTGACCGAGGTCGGGCTGGCCCAGGCGGCCGCGGCCGCGCAGCGCCTCGCGACGAGCGGCGCGACGGCCGTCATCAGCAGCCCGGTCCGCCGCGCGCACCAGACGGCGATGCTCGTGGCGCAGGCCCTCGGCCTCGAGGTCGCCGTGGAGCCGGGCCTGCGGGAGACCGACTTCGGCGACTGGGAGGGCTACACGTTCGCCGAGGTCCGCGAGAAGTGGCCAAGAGAGATGGACGCCTGGCTCGCGGACACCGCCGTACCGCCGCCGTTCGGCGAGAGCTTCGACGCCACCGCGACGCGCGTCCGGCAGGCGCGGGACCGCGTCCTCGCGTCGTACGCCGGACAGCGCGTCGTCCTGGTCAGCCACGTCACCCCGATCAAGACGCTGCTCCGGTTCGCCCTCGACGCGCCGCCGAGTGCGCTCTACCGGATGCACCTCGACCTCGCGTGCCTGTCCGAGGTGCAGTGGTTCGCCGACGGGCCCGCCGTGGTGCGCTCGCTGAACGACACAGGGCACCTGACGGGGGTGTAGTCGGGCACCTCGGATGTCGAAGACATCTGCATGGATCCGATGGAGATGCTCGCTGCCGAGGTGTACGGAGACGTCGCCGTCACCGAGGTCATCCGCCCTGCTGCGGTGCTGCCCGAAGCCGCGGCCCGCACCGTCCTGGTGGAGCTCGCCCACCGCGACGTGCGCTCCGGCGGCTGCTGGGCGAGCAGCCCGACGCTGTGGCAGCGCTACGACCGGCCGTGGAACGGCGCCGGCTCGCTGTCGCCCGGTGACGCGGTGCTGCTCGGGACCCTCCAGGTGACGTACGGGACGCCGACGAGGTACGCCATCACCATCTACCGAGCGACGATCACGACGCTGGCGCAGTCCTACGGCTGGACCGTGGAGAGCCTGTGCGACGAGGCCCTCGGGTACGGCGGCTACACGTTGGCCGAGTGCCCGCGCGCAGACCTCAAGCCGCCGCCCAAGCCCTTCGTCATGGGGGCGTAGCCTCGACCTGGGACGAGTCGGCCGGACGGTCGCGGCAGCCACCAGCTGTCGAGGAAAGTCGGGGCTCCACAGGGCAGGGTGGTCGGCAACACCGACCCGGGGTGACCCGCGGGAAAGTGCCACAGAGAAGAGACCGCCGGCGCTCGCGCCGGCAAGGGTGAAACGGTGGGGCAAGAGCCCACCAGCGCCCGGGGTGACCCGGGCGGCTCGGCAAACCCCACCCGGAGCAAGGTCAAGAGGGACTCTTTCGAGGGTCCTGCGCAGGCGCTCGAGGGCGGCCCGCCCGATGCCTGCGGGTAGACCGCACGAGGCCACCGGCAACGGTGGTCCTAGATGGATGATCGTCGGCACTGCTCCGGCAGTGACCACAGAACCCGGCTTACAGGCCGGCTCGCCCCCTCGACGTCAAGCTGGAGCTCGCGTTCCCGTAGGTCAGAAGCAGTGCGCTCGTCCGTGTC
>JBKJQM010000288.1:0-13139 GCA_046594005.1 Mycobacteriales bacterium | reverse complement strand
ACCGCGGCCAGCACCTCAGCCGGCGTGGACTTCGTGTCCGTCACGCCCGGAGCCCCCGTGGCGGCTGTCGCAGCCGTGGCTCCCGCACCGGTCGTCGCTCCGGCGGCTGCTCCGGCTGGAGTCGCCGCAGTGCCGGCCGCCGGTACTGCAGCGCCGGGGGCGAGCGCCGCCTCAGCTGGACAGCTGATGTCGATCCCCCTGGGCATCAACGTCGTCGGTGACTACTTCGAGGTCGAGCAGTTCATCGCGAACCTCGAGAACCTGCCGCGGGCCATGCGCATCACGAACTTGACGCTCTCGCCCGGCGCCAGCCCGACGGCCGGCAACAAGGCGACATCAACCGACGACGGCCGTTCCCTCACCAGCACCATCACCGGCTCCGTGTTCATGGCAGCCGGCGCCGCCCCCGCAACCGCAGTGGTCGCCCCGGCCGCCGCCCCGGCGAAGTAGGAGAACGACGATGACCGAGCCGTTCCCCTTCGGTGGTGTCGAGGACGACGCCCCCGTCACCTACGACGAGCCTGTCAAGGACAACCGCAAGACCATCGCTCTCGGCGCACTCGCCGCCGTGGTTCTCGGTGCAGGTGCCTTCTTCTTCCTCGGCGGAGGCGGTGACGACACGGAAGACGCCTTCATCGTCCCCGCCCGTTCGCCCCGCGTCGCCGCGGCGAAGGCGCCGGCTGCCCAGCCGGTCGTCAAGCTCCCCGTCGCCTCCAAGCTCGAGCTGGGGCGCAACCCGTTCAAGGCGCTGTACGTGGCACCCGCCGCCGCCGCCGGCGGATCGGGTGCTGTGGCCAACGGCTCCAGCATCCCGACCACGACCACACCCGTCACCGCCCCCGCCACCGGCAGCACCGCGCCGATCGTCGTCGTCAGCGGCTCCGGCTCGCAGCCGCCGCCGGCCTACCAGCCCACCAGCGGCTCCACGACGGCGCCGGCTCCGAAGCCGGCCCCGGCACAGAGCACGGTCAAGCTCACGGGCGTCAGCACCAAGTCCGGCAAGCCGGTCGGCACCTTCGTGCTCGACGGCAAGGAGTACACCGGCAAGGAGGCCGACGTCCTCGGCGGCAAGCTCCTGGTGATCTCCCTCCAGCAGGACAGCATCGGCGGCTGGTTCGCCAACCTCCAGGTGGGCGATGGCTCGCCGTTCGAGGTGCACGAGCGCCAGGAGGTCGTCGTCCAGTAGGACCCGCCCAGAGCACGTACGACGCGGCCCCGGTCTTCGGACGGGGGCCGCGTCGCTTCGTGCAGCACTTCGCGGATCCGCGAACGACACACTAGGCTTCCGACATGACGCAGGACGACGAAGGCTTTGCCGCGCGGACCCTGCAGGTGGCGCGGCGACGTGCAGCGATGAGTCAGCGCGCTTTGGCGGACGCGGCGGGAGTGGCCCCGTCCGTCGTCTGTGCCTACGAGACCGGCGCGCGGCAGCCCTCGGCCAAGATGCTTGCGCGCCTGGTCCGCGCTGCAGGATCCGAGCTGGCTGTCGTCGACTCCGACCAGCGCCTGCGTCGACAGCAGAAGGCCCTTGAACTCGCCATCGGGACGGCCTCGGCCCTGCCTCGACGGCACCGCGGCCCGCTCGAGATGCCGCCCTTCCGCGAGCTCGCCCGAAGGTGAGCTCCCCGCTGCTCGTCCTGGAACGGGCAGTGCTCCTGCACCGCTGCCTGGACGCTGCCGGGATCCCGCACGCGCTGGGCGGAGCGCTCGCGCTGGCGTACCACGTCGAAGAGCCTCGCGGGACCAACGACATCGACCTCAATGTCAGCATCGACGCCGCCGCGCCGGAGCCGCTGTTCGAAGCGTTGCCTGAGGATCTCCCCTGGACGACAGCGGACGTCCACGCCGTGCAGCGCACCGGGCAGGTGCGGCTGTACTGGCCCCACCCCGATGGACCGCCGGTCGCCCCCATCCCCGTCGATCTCTTCCTGCCGCAGGACGAGTTCCACACCGTCGTCGCCGCGAGGCAGCAGGACGTCCCGATGCTCGATACGACCGTGCCCATCATCAGCCCCACTGATCTGACGATCTTCAAGGCACTGTTCAGCCGGCCGAAGGACTGGGTCGACATCGAGGAGCTGCTGCGCTACGGCTCGGTCGACGTCCGCGAAGTCCGCCGTTGGCTCGTCGATCTCCTCGGTCAGGACGATCCACGGAACGAGCGCTTCGATCGCGTGGTCGCTCAAGCGGCCGTGCCTCACCACGAGGTCAGCACCGCTGTGCTCTTCGGCCGACGGAAGCCGCGTCTGGGAGACTGAGCGCATGTTGCGCTGGCTCACTGCAGGGGAGTCCCACGGCCCCGCCCTGATGGGCGTGCTCGAGGGCATGGCCTCCGGCGTACGCATCACGACGACCGAGGTCGCCGACGAGCTCGCCCGACGGCGGCTCGGTCATGGACGCGGCGCCCGCATGGCCTTCGAGCGCGACGAGGTCGAGTTCCTCGGCGGCGTGCGGCACGGCGTGACCCAGGGCGGGCCGGTCGCCATCCGCGTCGGCAACACCGAGTGGCCCAAGTGGTCGACGGTCATGGCCGCCGACCCGGTCGACGAGGCCGAGCTGACAGACCTGGCGCGCAACGCGCCGCTCACGCGTCCTCGCCCAGGCCACGCGGACCTGGTCGGCATGCAGAAGTACGGCTTCGACGACGCCCGCCCGGTCCTCGAGCGGGCCAGCGCGCGCGAGACCGCGGCACGCGTCGCGCTCGGCGCCGTCGCCAAGGCGTTCCTCTCCCAGGCGTACGGCATCTCGGTCCTCAGCCACGTGGTCAGCATCGGGTCCGCAGAGGTCTCCCCGGGCACCGCGCTGCCGACGCCGGACGACCTTGCCGTGATCGACGAGAGCCCGGTGCGGGTGTTCGACAGCGCCGCAGCTCAGCGGCTGGTGGACGAGGTGGACGCGGCCAAGAAGGAGGGCGACACCCTCGGCGGCGTCGTGGAGGTGCTGGCGTACGGGCTGCCGCCCGGTCTCGGCAGCCACGTCCACTGGGACCGCCGCCTCGACAGCAAGCTCGCTGCCGCGCTGATGGGCATCCAGGCCATCAAGGGTGTCGAGGTCGGCGACGGGTTCCTGTCCGCGCGCCTGCGCGGCTCCCAGGTCATGGACGAGATCGTTCGCGGGGCAGACGGTCTCGAGCGGACGAAGGGCACCCTCGGCGGAACCGAGGGCGGTATGTCCAGCGGCGAGGTGCTGCGCGTGCGCGCCGCCATGAAGCCCATCAGCACCATCCCGCGGGCGCTCAAGACGATCGACACGACGACCGGCGAGGAGGCCGTCGCCCACCACCAGCGCAGCGACGTCTGCGCAGTCCCGGCCGCCGGCGTCGTCGCTGAGGCGATGGTCGCGCTGGTCCTCGCGGACGTGGCCGTCGAGAAGTTCGGTGGCGACTCGGTGGAGGAGAGCCGGCGCAACTGCGAGACCTACCTCAAGAGCCTGACGATCCGATGAAGCCGGTCCTCGTCCTCGTCGGACCGCCCGGCGCGGGCAAGACCACCGTCGGTCGCATGGTGGCGGAACGGCTCGGAAAGCCCTTCCGCGACACCGACGCGGACATCGTGCGCGCAGCCGGCAAGCCGATCAACGAGATCTTCATCGATGACGGCGAGGAGCACTTCCGCGCGCTGGAGCGCGATGCGGTCGCCACGGCGCTCACGACGCACGCCGGCGTCCTGAGCCTCGGCGGGGGAGCGGTCCTGGCCGAGCAGACGCGCAACCTGCTGACGGAGCACGTCGTCGTCCTGCTCGACGTGGACCTCACCGCCGCCAGCTCCCGCGTCGGGCTCAACCGCGACCGGCCGGTGCTCGCCCTCAACCCCCGCGGCACCCTGAAGATCCTGCTGGACGAGCGGATGCCGCTGTATCGCGAGGTCGCTACGCACGTGGTCGACACGAGCCGCATCCCGGCCAAGGACGTCGTGGCCAAGGTGCTGGCCGCACTAGCGTCCACCCCGTGAACGAGCCCACCCGCATCACCGTCCGCGGCGCGAGGCCGTACGACGTCGTCATCGGCCACGGGCTGCTCGGCGAGCTCGAGGCGATGGTCAGCCGCAGCGCCCGGGTGGCCGTCGTGCACCCGGCGGCCCTCCGCGAGACGGCCGAGGCTGTGCGGCAGGACCTCGAGGAGCACGGCCACCAGGCCCATGAGGTCGAGGTGCCTGACGGCGAGGGCCAGAAGGACCTGAAGGTGGCGGCGTACCTCTGGGACGTCCTCGGTCAGGTCGGCTTCACGCGCACGGACGCGATCGTCAGCGTCGGCGGGGGAGCCACCACCGACCTCGCCGGCTTCGTCGCCGCCACGTGGCTGCGGGGCGTCCCGGTCGTGCACGTCCCGACGACCCTGCTCGGGATGGTCGACGCGGCGGTCGGCGGCAAGACCGGCATCAACACCAGCGCCGGCAAGAACCTCGTCGGCTCGTTCCACCCGCCGGCGGGCGTCCTGTGCGACCTCACCGCGCTGGAGACGCTGCCCAAGCACGACTACGTCGCGGGGCTCGCCGAGGTCGTCAAGGTCGGCTTTACCCACGACCCGCGCATCCTCGAGCTGGTCGAAGCCGACCCGAAGGCCGCGCAGACCCCGGAGGGGCCACACACCCGCGAGCTGGTCGAGCGGGCCGTCGCCGTCAAGGCGCAGGTCGTCGGCGACGACCTCACCGAGCAGGGACAGCGGGAGTTCCTCAACTACGGCCACACGCTGGCGCACGCCATCGAGAAGGTCGAGGACTACGGCTGGCGCCACGGCGCGGCGGTGTCCGTCGGCCTCGCGTTCATCGCCGAGCTCGGCCGGCTGGCCGGCCGGCTGGACGACGAGACGGCGGCGCGTCACCGGACGGTGCTCGAGTCGGTCGGCCTGCCCACGCAGTACACCGGTGACTGGGCGAAGGTCCACGCCGCGATGCGCATCGACAAGAAGAGCCGCGGCGACCGCCTGCGGTTCGTCGTCCTGGACGCGCTGGCCAGCCCGCGCATCCTCGACGACCCCGACCCGTCGCTGCTGGTCGCGGCGTACGAGGAGGTCCGCAAGGACCGCGGCACGGAGGTCTACTTGTGAGCACCGTCTACGTCCTCAACGGCGTCAACCTGGGCCGGCTGGGCTCCCGCGAGCCGCTGGTCTACGGCACCACGACGCACGCCGAGCTCGCCGAGATCTGCATGGCCACAGGGAGGGACCTCGGCCTCGATGTCGTGGTGAAGCAGACCGACGACGAGGCCGCGCTCATCCGGTGGGTGCACGCGGCCGCCGACGAGGGAGCGCCCGTCGTGCTGAACAGCGCCGCCTGGAGCCACTACTCGTACGCCCTGCGCGACGCGTGCTCGCAGCTGACCGCTCCGCTGGTCGAGGTGCACATCAGCCAGACGCACGCGCGGGAGGACTTCCGGCACTCCAGCGTCATCAGCGGCGTCGCCACCGCCACGATCACCGGGCTCGGCATCGAGGGCTACCGCGCAGCGATCCGGTTCTTGGCGGTGCACAGATAGTCGCTTGACGGCGTGATACCGCCACGGTGTCATGGACGGTATGGCCATGACACTGCGACTGACCGATGACGAGACCGAAGCGCTCCGCAAGGCGGCTGAGGCCGAGGGCGTCAGCATGCAGGAGTTCGCCCGCGCGGCGATCCGCGACAAGACGTCCAGCTGGGCTGCAGATCGCGACGCATTCCTGACGGAGATCGTCACGCGGGACGCCAACCTGCTGCGACGGCTCGGCGAGGCATGACGCGCTACTTGTCCCTTGACGATCTCCTGAGCATCGTCGACCGAGTGCAGGGCGGACAACGCCAGATCCGCGACATGGGTCTGCTGTCAAGCGCAGCAGCCAGACCCGCCACGACGGTGTTCGGCGAGGATGCCTATCCGCGCTTCGAGGACAAGGCGGCAGCGCTGCTGCACTCCCTGGCGCGCAACCATCCCCTGGTCGACGGCAACAAGCGGCTGGCCTGGGTGGCAGTGCGCCTGTTCCACATGGTCGACGAGCGCGTGCTCGACGCGCCGGAGGACGACGCGTACGACCTCGTCATGGCTGCCGCGGAGGGCCGGCTGGAGGTCCCTGACATCGCTGCGAGGCTCGCCGGCTGGGGTCAGTAGACTCGCTCCTCATGGCGACCACGAACGACCTCAAGAACGGCATGGTGCTCAGCCTCGACAACGGCCTGTGGGCCGTGAACGAGTTCCAGCACGTCAAGCCGGGCAAGGGCGGCGCCTTCGTGCGGACCACCCTGAAGAACGTGCTGACCGGCAAGGTCGTCGACAAGACCTTCAACGCCGGCACCAAGGTCGAGGTCGCGACCGTCGACAAGCGCGGGATGACGTACCTCTACAAGGAGGGTACCGACTACGTCTTCATGGACCAGGACACCTTCGACCAGCTCTACGTGCCGGAGCAGACGCTCGGGTCGGTCAAGGACTACCTCCTGGAAAACATGGAGGCCACGGTGGCGATGCACGAGGGCGAGGCGCTCTACGTCGAGCTGCCCGCCAGCGTCGAGCTTCTGGTCGCGCACACCGACCCGGGCCTGCAGGGCGACCGCTCCACGGGCGGTACGAAGCCCGCCACGCTCGAGACCGGCGCCGAGATCCAGGTGCCGCTGTTCCTCACGACGGGCGAGAAGATCAAGGTCGACACCCGTGACGGGCGCTACCTCGGCCGCGTCAACGAGAAGTAATGGGTGCTCGGAGCAAGGCCCGCAAGCGCGCCCTGGACGTCCTGTACGAAGCCGGCCAGCGCGACGCCGACCCGATGGCCATCCTGCGGGAGCGGCTGGCCCAGAGCGACCCGCCGGTGCCGGAGTACGCCACCGAGCTGGTCGAGGGCGTCGTCACCCACCAGGAGCGGATCGACGAGCTGCTGTCGACCTACGCCGAGGAGTGGACGCTGGACCGCATGCCGCCGGTGGACCTCGCGGCGCTGCGGATCGGGACCTACGAGCTGCTCTGGTGCGACGACGTCCCCGATGGGGTCGCCGTCGCCGAGGCGGTGGCGCTCGTGAGCAGCCTGTCGACCGACGAGAGCGCCGGTTTCGTCAACGGCCTGCTGGCCCGGCTGCTGAGCCTCAAGCCGTCCCTGGCGGTCTAGCTCAGGCGTCCAGCGCGCGGCGGGCGTCGGGGCTCAGGACGCCCCAGCCGATGAGCTGCTCGGTGAGCGCCGACGGTGAGGCGTCGTAGATGACGGCCAGTGACCGCAGGTCCTCGTGGCGGATCGACAGCACCCGGCCGTTGTAGTCGCCGCGCTGGCTCTGGATGGTGGCGGCATATCGGGCCAGCGGGGCCGCCTTGTCGGCCGGCACGGAGGACAGCTGCTCCAGGTCGATGACGATGCGCGACGCGGGCTCGGCGGTGGTCCCGGGGACGCCCTCGGGCAGCAGCTCGTTGACGGGAACGCCGTAGAAGTCGGCCAACTCGGACAGCCGCTGCACTGTCACGGCGCGGTCGCCCCGCTCGTAGGAGCCCACGACGACGGCCTTCCAGCGGCCCTGGCTCTTCTCCTCGACGCCGTGCAGGGACAGCCCCTGCTGAGTGCGGATGGCGCGGAGGCGCGACCCGAGGGCCTTGGCGTAGTCGCTCACGGCGGTGCTGCTCCCGTCATCTGGCGGACCCCTGGGTGGGTCCGTCGTCTGCTCCGGGGCGTCGGTCTCACCACTGGCTCGACCGGGGGAGCGTCCCGGACTCGCGTCCGGGACGAGGTGACCGCTTCAACCCTCGGCGTCGATGCCTCGCCACGTCATGCTGATTACTGACAGTCACGATAGGGGTGACCTGGGTGGTGGTCAAGACGCCGCGCAGGCGGCGTGTCCTGGACAAGCCGGGCACTGCGACGGCCGGCAGGCCCGGGTGTACGGTCGGACGCGTTCGACCACCCTCCACCGAGCCCGTCCCGTGAGGCGGGGAAGGAGGCCTCCATGACGGCTGCCCGACCCTCTCCGACGGCGCGCCCCGTGACAGGTGACCCGGCAGCGGCCCGTCCCGTGCTCCAGGGACCGGAGCTGCTGCGCGTCGTGGACCGCATGGCCCACGAGCTGCTCGAGAAGACCGGTGGCGGGTCCGACGTCGTCCTGCTGGGCATCCCGACTCGCGGCACGACCCTCGCCCGCAGGCTGGCGGCCCGGGTGCACGCCTTCGAGGGCCTGACCGTCCCGACCGGCAGCCTCGACATCACGCTCTACCGCGACGACCTGCGGCTCAAGAGCCCGCGCGCGCTCGAGGAGACCGACGTCCCGCCGGACGGGGTCGACGGCAAGCTCGTCGTCCTCGTCGACGACGTGCTGTTCTCCGGGCGCTCCGTGCGGGCCGCCCTGGACGCGCTGGCCGACCTCGGTCGCCCCCGGGCCGTGCAGCTCGCGGTCCTGGTCGACCGGGGGCACCGCGAGCTGCCCATCCGCGCGGACTACGTCGGAAAGAACATCCCCACGTCGCTGAGGGAGACCGTCCACGTGATGCTCACCGAGGACGACGGGCAGGACGCCGTCCTGCTCGGACCGGCTGACCTGGGCCGCGCGTGAAGCGCCACCTGCTCTCCGCCGCCGACCTCACCCTCGAGGACGCGACCCTCGTCCTGGACACCGCCGAGGAGCTGGCGCTGGTGTCCGAGCGCGCCACGGTCAAGAAGCTGCCGACCCTGCGCGGACGGACAGTCGTCAACCTCTTCTTCGAGGACTCGACGCGCACCCGCACCTCCTTCGAGCTCGCGGCGAAGCGGCTGTCCGCGGACGTCATCAACTTCTCCGCCAAGGGCTCCAGCGTGTCCAAGGGCGAGACGCTCAAGGACACCGCGCTCACCCTCGAGGCGATGGGCTCGGACGCCGTCGTCTGCCGCCACTCCTGGTCGGGGGCGCCGGCCAACCTCAGCCGCTGGATCCAGGGCTCGGTCGTCAACGCCGGCGACGGCACGCACGAGCACCCGACGCAGGCGCTGCTGGACGCCTTCACCATGCGCAAGCGGCACGGCCGGGTCGAGGGCCTCAAGGTCACGATCGTCGGCGACATCCTGCACAGCCGGGTGGCCCGCTCGAACGTCCTGCTCCTGCACACGCTCGGCGCCGACGTGACGCTGGTGGCGCCGCCCACCCTGCTGCCCGTCGGCGTGGAGGCGTGGCCCGCGCAGGTGTCGTACGACCTCGACGCGGTGCTGCCGAAGTCGGACGTCGTGATGATGCTGCGAGTGCAGCGCGAGCGCATGGGGGCCGCGTACTTCCCCAGCAGCCGCGAGTACTCCCGCCGCTACGGGCTCGACGTCCGTCGGGTGCAGGTGCTGTCGGACGACGCGATCGTCATGCACCCGGGCCCGATGGTCCGCGGCATGGAGATCGCCCCCGAGGTCGCCGACGGCGTCCGGTCCACCATCCAGGAGCAGGTCGCGAACGGCGTGTCCGTCCGCATGGCCGTGCTCTACCTGCTCCTCGGCGGCGCCGAGCCGGCGATCGGATCAGTGCAGTGACCTCCTACCTCCTCAAGGACGTGCGGCCGTACGGCGAGGACGCCGTGGACGTGCGCCTGGTCGACGGCCGCATCGCCGAGATCGGCAGCGGGCTCTCAGGCGGCGACAGTCGGACGTACGACGGCGGCTCGGGCGTGCTGCTCCCCGGGCTCGTCGACCTGCACACCCACCTGCGCGAGCCCGGTCGCGAGGACGCCGAGACGGTCGAGACCGGCACCCTGGCAGCAGCTCTCGGCGGGTTCACCGCCGTGCACGCCATGGCCAACACCGATCCGGTCGCCGACACCGCCGGCGTTGTCGAGCAGGTCTGGCGGCTCGGCCGCGAGGCCGGCCACTGCGACGTCGCCCCCGTCGGTGCCGTCACCGTGGGGCTCGGCGGTGAGCAGATGGCCGAGCTCGGGACCATGGCCGACAGCGCCGCCCGCGTCCGGGTCTTCTCGGACGACGGCAAGTGCGTCAGCGACGCGAGCCTGATGCGCCGCGCGCTGGAGTACGTCAAGGCGTTCGACGGCGTCATCGCGCAGCACGCCCAGGAGCCGCGGCTCACCGTCGGCGCCGTCATGAACGAGGGCATCAACTCCTCCCTGCTCGGGCTCACCGGCTGGCCGGCCGTCGCCGAGGAGGCGGTCATCGCCCGCGACTGCCTGCTCGCCGGCCACGTCGGCAGCCGGCTGCACGTCTGCCACGTCAGCACCGCCGGCAGCGTCGAGCTGATCCGCTGGGCGAAGAGCAAGGGCTGGGACGTGACCGCCGAGGTGACGCCCCACCACCTGCTGCTCACCGACGACCTCGCCTGCACCTACGACCCGATCTACAAGGTCAACCCGCCGCTGCGCACGCAGGCCGACGTCGACGCCCTGCGCGACGGCCTGGCCGACGGGACGATCGACTGCGTCGCGACCGACCACGCCCCGCACGCGCTCGAGGACAAGGAGGCCGAGTGGGGTGCCGCCGCCTTCGGGATGACCGGCCTCGAGACCGCGCTCGGCGTCGTCCGGCTGTCCATGGGCGACCGGCTGAGCTGGCGGCAGGTCGCCGAGCGCATGTCGGAGGCGCCGGCCCGTATCGGCCGCCTCGAGGGCCACGGTCGCCCGATCGCGGTCGGCGAGCCGGCGAACCTCGTCCTGGTCGACCCGGCCGGCTCCTGGACGGTCGACCCGCGGGCCTCGGCCAGCCGCAGCCGCAACACGCCGTTCGCCGGCCGTGAGCTGCCGGTGCGGGTCGTCGCCACCTTCCTGCGCGGTACGCCGACCGTCCTCGACGGGCTGGCCGCACAGGCGCCTTCGGCGAGGCAGTCATGAGCCCTGAGCGCATCGCCCTGACCCTCGGCATGTTCGCCGTCGTCGGCGCGCTCTACCTGCTGATGCTCAAGGGCTGGCGCGGCCGGCTCCGGCGCCAGGGCGACCTGCCGCCGCCGCCGGTGGCCCCGGAGGAGCCCGGCACCGTCGTCCTGCCGGCGACCGCCGGACTGTTCGTCGGCACGACGTTCGCCGACGACTGGCTCGACCGGGTCGCCGTGCACGACCTGGCCCACCGCGCCGCGGGTTGGATCCTGCTGGACAGCAACGGGATCCACGTCGAGCGCGAGGGCCTGCCCGAGCTGTACCTGCCCTACGCAGCCGTCGAGCGCGCCAGCCTCGGCGACGCGCTCGCCGGCAAGGTCATCGGCAAGGAGGGCCTGCTCCTCGTCGACTGGCGCCTGGGCAGCCGCCTGCTCACCAGCGGCTTCCGGGCCGACGACCACTCGGTCCACCGCCGCCTCGTCGACGCCATCTCGGCCCAGCTCCCCACCACCGCACCCACCACCGCACCGACCCCGCCCATGGAGGCCCGCTGATGACCGCGCCCGCCCTGCTCGTCCTGGAGGACGGCCGCACCTTCCGCGGCGAGGCGTACGGCGCGGTCGGCGAGACCTACGGCGAAGCAGTCTTCAACACCGGCATGACCGGCTACCAGGAGACCCTCACCGACCCGAGCTACCACCGCCAGGTCGTCGTCATGACGGCCCCGCACATCGGCAACACCGGTGCCAACGACGAGGACCCGGAGTCCTCCCGCATCTGGGTGAGCGGCTACGTCGTGCGCGACCCCAGCCGGCTGGCCTCCAACTGGCGCAGCCGTCGGACGCTGGACAGCGAGCTGGAGAGCCAGGGCGTCGTCGGCATCTCCGGCGTCGACACCCGCGCCCTGACCCGCCACCTGCGCGAGCGCGGCGCCATGAAGGTCGGCATCTTCAGCGGCGACCATGTCGCCGACGTCGACGCCTTGGTGGAGCGGGTGAAGGCCAGCCCCGCCATGGCGGGCGCCGACCTGGCCCACGAGGTGACGACCGCACAGCCGTACGTCGTCCCCGCGATCGGCGAGAAGCGCTTCGTGGTGGCCGCTCTTGACCTCGGCATCAAGACCAGCACCCCTCGCTACATGAGCCAGCACGGCTGCGAGGTGCACGTCCTGCCGGCCACGTCGACGGGGGAGGACCTGCTGGCTCTGAAGCCTGATGGCGTCTTCCTCTCCAACGGCCCGGGCGACCCCGCGACCACCGACGGGCCGGTCCGCGCCACCAGGCACGTCCTCGAGGCGGGCGTCCCGCTGTTCGGCATCTGCTTCGGCAACCAGATCCTGGGCCGGGCTCTCGACCTCGGCACCTTCAAGCTCCGCTACGGCCACCGCGGGGTGAACCAGCCGGTGCAGGACACGCGCACCGGCCGAGTGCACGTGACGAGCCACAACCACGGCTTCGCCGTCGACGCGCCGGTGGACGGGCCCTTCGACACGCCGTACGGCCGCGCCGAGGTCAGCCACGTCGACCTCAACGACGGCGTGGTCGAGGGGCTGAACCTGCTGGAAGCGCGGGCCTTCTCGGTGCAGTACCACCCGGAGGCCGCGCCCGGACCGCACGACGCGACCGGCCTGTTCGACACCTTTGCCCGCCTGATGGAGGCCTGATGCCCAAGCGCGACGACCTGCGGCACGTCCTGGTCATCGGCTCGGGTCCGATCCTCATCGGCCAGGCCGCGGAGTTCGACTACTCCGGCACCCAGGCCTGCCGGGTCCTCAAGGCCGAGGGCCTGCGGGTCACCCTCATCAACTCGAACCCGGCGACGATCATGACGGACCCGGAGTTCGCGGACGCCACCTACCTCGAGCCGATCACGCCGGAGTTCGTCACCAAGGTCATCGAGAAGGAGCGCCCCGACGCGCTGCTCGCCACCCTCGGCGGCCAGACGGCGCTGAACGCCGCCATGTCGCTGCACGAGGCAGGGGTCCTCGAGCGCTACGGCGTCGAGCTGATCGGCGCCGACGTCGACGCGATCCGCCGCGGCGAGGACCGCCAGGAGTTCAAGCAGATCGTCGCGAGCATCGGCGCGGAGAGCGCCCGCAGCGCGGTCTGCCACACGATGGACGAGGTGCTCGCGGCGACCGCCGAGCTCGGCTACCCGGTCGTCGTGCGCCCGTCATTCACGATGGGTGGCAGCGGTTCCGGCATCGCGCACGACGAGGCAGCCCTGCACCGCATCGCGGGCGGCGGACTGCTCGCCAGCCCGACCACCGAGGTGCTGCTGGAGGAGTCCATCCTCGGCTGGAAGGAGTACGAGCTCGAGCTGATGCGCGACAAGAACGACAACGTCGTCGTCATCTCCAGCTCGTACTCCTTCCAGCCCAGGATCGACTCCTCGAGCAGGACCTCGGTGGTGGTGCTGGGGTGCAGCCC
>JBKJQM010000225.1:0-3598 GCA_046594005.1 Mycobacteriales bacterium | reverse complement strand
CGCCGACGCCAGCAGCGTGCGGATGCAGTGCTGGCACTGCCGCGACCGCGTCCTCGTGCTGCTCGACGAGCAGGACGCCGAGGTGCACGTCGAGCGGTTCCTGCGCGTGCACCCCGCCTCCTGCCTGCCCCGGCCGCGCGACTCCAGCGACCCGGTCGTCAGCCCCTGATCGCCCGGTCTGACCGCCACCTGAGCGGGCAGCGCGCCAACTGCACCCCGGAGAGCTACACGCATCCCAGGTCCGGGTCCTACAGTTCGCGCCATGCCGCACGCCGACGTCACGCTGCCGGGCCTCACCAGCAGCGTCCCCACCGCCCGCCGGTTCGTCGAGTCGGTGCTCGCGGGATGGGGCCAGCCCGACCTCGGCTGGGCCGCAGCCGTCTGCGTCAGCGAGCTCGCCGCGAACTGCGCGCTGCACGCCCGCACCGAGTTCACGATCACGGTGGCCCTGGACGGCGACGTCGCGCGGGTCGGCGTGAGCGACCGGTCGCCGCGATCGCCCGCGGTTCGCGACTACGGCAGCGACGCCACGACCGGCCGCGGACTGCGCCTGGTCGCGGAGTACGCGCGCGACTGGGGCGTCGACCTCACCGACGGCGGCAAGACCGTCTGGGTGGTGCTGGCGCCCGAGGCACCGTCCGCCGTGGACGCCTCGGAGGACGAGGAGCTGTCGATCGACGCGCTGGTCGCCGGCTTCGTGGACCACGGACCGGACGAGCCGTCGGCCACCGCGGCGTACGTCTGGCCGGTCGCCGCATGACCGCGCCGGAGCTCCTGCCCGTCCACCTCCTGCAGCTGCCCGTGCAGGTGTGGGCCCGGGTGCAGCAGCAGACCGACGAGCTGCTCCGTGAGTTCGCACTCGCCGCGGCGAGCACCGACGACGCCCACCACGTCCCGGCCCGGCTGACGGCGCTCATCGACCAGCTGAACTCCGACTTCGACGGTGTGTCGAGCGCTCAGGAGCTGCAGCTGTTCGCGGCTGCAGCCGCCGGAGACGAGGTCATCGACGACCTCGAGTTCGCGCTGCCGCCCCAAGCGGCGCCGGCCTGCATCGTCCTGGGCAACATGCTGGACGAGGCCGACGACTACTGCCGGGCCGGGGAGCACCTGCTGACACTGGCGTCCTCCGACGAGGTCGTCGCGTTCCGCCGCTGGTACCTCGTCGAGATGGTGCGTCAGATCGAGGGGCAGCTGCCTGTGCCCTGGCCGCAGTACGACGGGTACTGGCCGACCGAGGGCTGAAGCAGCGGTCAGCCCGTGCCCTTCGCCCCGGGGACCAGGGCGCGCACGACCTCCAGGACGCGGTGCGGCCCGGATGCTCGCGGCCGCATCACCGGCGTGTCCCCGCCCCGGCCCGCTGCCATCGCGTCGACGGTCTCGAGGACGGCGCGCGCGGCGTCGTGCTCCGGCGTCCAGCCGAGCTCGCTCCGGGCGCGGGTCGTGTCCAGCAGCGGGGTCTGGCGCCCGATGTCGACCCAGCCGGGGTCGGGTGGGCTGCAGGTGCAGGCGCCAGGTCGCGTCGACGAACCCGCGCACCAGCGCAGCCGGCAGTCGGACCAGCCGTGCGCCGAGGATCGCGGCCAGCGTGGGCGGGTCGAGGACCGGTTCGGTCGCGATGTTGAACGCCCCGGTGACGGGGGTGGTGCAGGCCAGGACGTACGCCCGGGCCATGTCGGCCGCGTGCACGACCTGGAACGTCAGCCGGTCGACGGCCGGCACCACGGGCAGGAACGCCCGACGCACGAGGGACTGGGGCACGAACGGGCCGAGGAAGTAGCGGGCCAGCTCGCTTGCCGCGTCGGCCTGGAGCACGACACCGGGACGCAGGCGCACCACACGACGCTCGGGGTGGGCGGCCTCGAACCGGTCGAGCAGCCGCTCGGCCTCGGCCTTGTGGCGGCTGTAGACCGAGCTGCTGATGCCCTGGGTGGGATGGTCCTCGGCCACGCGGCGATCCTTGGGTCCGGGGGAGTAGGCCCCGACCGAGGAGGCGTGCACGAGGGCCGGCACGCCTGCGGCCGCCACGGCCTCGAGCACGCGCGAGGTGCCGACGACGTTGACGCGCCGCATCTGGTCCGGGTCGTGTGCGGGCTGCAGCAGCCAGGCGAGGTGGACGACGACGTCGACGCCGCGGAAGACGGGCGTCAGGTCGTCCGCCGCGACGTCGAGGGCGTGCCACTCGACGCGCGGGTCAGGGGTCGATGGCAGCCGGCGGGCGAGCCCGACGACCGAGCTCACCTCCGGCGCTGCGAGCAGCTGGGGCAGGAGCTGCGAGCCGACGTTCCCGGTGGCCCCTGTGACGAGGATCCTCATGCCTGTCTGGTCCCCGACAAGCCCGGAGGCAACCGGCTACAGCGGCGCGACCTCCAGCACGACCTCCACCACGGCGACGGATTCGCCGTCGAGCTGCACCCCGTCGGGGCCGAGGCGGACGTCGTCGCCACTGGCCAGCAGGACGGTGCCCGTCGGCGCCGGCACGGCCTGGCGGTCGGCGGCGAGGTTGCACACGACGGCGATCGCTCCGCGGCGGACGACGATCCAGCGGGCGTCCTCGTCGTAGGTCACCCGGACCTGGTCGCGGCGTCCGTCGGACAGCTCGGGGCGCGCCCGGCGCAGCGCGATCAGGTCGCGCGTCCAGGCCAGCAGCGACGCGTGCCGCTCCTGGTCCAGCTCGCCCCAGTCGAGGGTGCTGTTGCGGAAGGTCTGCTCGTCCTGCGGGTCGGGCACCGCCTCGAGGTCCCAGCCGTGGCTGGCGAACTCGGCTCGGCGGCCGTTGCGGACGGCCTCCCCGAGATCGCCCTCGTGGTCGGAGAAGAACTGCCACGGCGTGCGGGCGCCCCACTCCTCGCCCATCCAGAGCATCGGCGTGTACGGCGACGTCATGACCAGGGCGGCCCCGACCTCGAGCAGCCCGTCCGACAGCGTGGCGGAGATGCGGTCCCCGGTGGCGCGGTTGCCGATCTGGTCGTGGTCCTGCAGGTAGACGACGAAGCGGTGACCCGGCACGGTCTGCGGCACCGGCCGGCCGTGCGAGCGCCCACGGAACGACGACCAGGACCCGTCGTGCAGGAACACCCCGGACAGGACCTTGGCCAGCGCCGGCAGGCCGAGGAAGTCGGCGTAGTAGCCAGCGGTCTCGCCGGTGAGGTTCACGTGCAGGGCGTGGTGCACGTCGTCCGCCCACTGCCCGGTGATGCCGTGACCACCCGCCTCGCGCGCGGTGACGACGCGCGGGTCGTTGAGGTCGCTCTCGGCGATGAGGAACAGCGGCTTGCGCAGCTGCGCGCCGAGCGCCTCCACCTCCTGCGCGAGCTCCTCCAGCAGGTGGGTCGCGCGCTCGTCCACGAACGCGTGGACGGCGTCGAGCCGGAGCCCGTCGACGTGGTAGTCGCGCAGCCACATCAGCGCGTTGTCGAGGACGTAGCGGCGCACCTGCGCGGAGCCGGGCTGGTCGAGGTTGACCGCCGGCCCCCAGGGCGTCGGGCCCTACCTCACCGAGGCGCACACGACGCCGTGGGGGCCGGCGGTCAACCTCGACCAGCCCGGCTCCGAGCAGGTGCGCCGCTACGTCCTCGACAACGCGCTGATGTGGCTGCGC
>JBKJQM010000504.1:0-3090 GCA_046594005.1 Mycobacteriales bacterium | reverse complement strand
CTCGGCGAGGGTCCGCAGCGGGCCGTAGCTGCGCGCCTCGTCGTCCATGTCGGTGGACACCGAGGCGAGCGTGACGGTGGTGAAGGTGATCGGGTCGTCGCGCAGGTCGGCCCGCAGGCCGGCGGTGAAGTGCGACAGGCCGGCCTTGGACGCGCCGTACGTCACGAGACCCGGAGGCGCGAAGACCGCTGCCATGGACGAGACGTTCACGACCTGCCCGCGTCCGCGCTCCAGCATCCCGGGCAGCGCGAGCCGGCACAGGTGCATCGGCGCCAGCAGGTTCAGCGTCATCACCTGGTCGATCTCCTCGAGGGTCCGGTCGACGTACCAGCCGACGCCGGACACGCCCGCGTTGTTGACCAGCACGTCGCACGGCCCGACCGCCTCCAGCAGCCCGGCCAGCGCCCCCAGGTCAGACAGGTCGCACGGGTACGCCGTCCCACCGGTGCGGGCGGCGACGGCGTCCAGCGCCGCCGACGGGCGAGCCACCAGGGCGAGGTCCGCGCCGCGGGCGGCGAAGGCGTCCGCAAGGGCTGCCCCGATGCCGCGCGACGCCCCGGTGAGCAGGAGCCGGCGGCCGCGCAGGCGCACTACAGCGCCCGCGGTGTCTCGAACGTCGCCTGCATCCGCTCGGTCCACGTCGACAGCACCGGCTCGCTCGGCAGGCCGAGCGACGTGAGCTCCTTCGCGATCGGGTGCGTCCCCATCTCGACTGTGACGCCCTCGCCGCCGAGGACCAGGCCGGAGCCGCTTCCCCACTGCGAGAACGCCGTCGCGGTCGGCACTCCGTCGAGCAGCGTGTAGGACGTCATCGGCATCGGTGGCGCCTCGTCGGCACCACCCCGCGGCATCGCGACCTGCAGCACCCGCTCGCCGTCCATGTCGAGCGTCCACGTGGTCGTGCCGTCGCCGTCGACCCGCTCGATGGACTGGACGGTCTTCGGGAAGCCCCAGATGCGCCGGCCCGCCTCGCAGGTGAACGGCTGGTCGACCGGCAGGTGGACGATGAAGTTGCCGTCCTCGCCGCCCGCGCGCGGACGCACGAACAGGATCAGCCCCACCTCTAGGTAGGCACCCAGGTCGTTGTCCCGGTAGTCGACCAGGGCGATCGCGAGGTTGGCACGTCCAGGCGCCGTCTCGGCCACCTCGAACGCGGGCGGCAGCAGCGCCTGCGCGGCAGCGGCATCCACCTCGAACAGGACGGTGCCGGCGGAGGCGTCCCGGACCTGCACCGGCATGGTCACGGTGGTGCCGTCGATGTCGTACGTCGTCATGAGCCCTCCAGCTCGGTCAGCGGGGTGCGGGAGAAGGTGAAGTCCTGCGGTAAAGCGGCTTTCAGTGCGCGGCACGCGAGGTTGCCGCTCGTGTGGCCCGTGGTCGCCAGCCACGGACGCACGCCCGGGTCGAGGTGCGACACGACGATGCGGAAGCGCTGCCCGGCGGGGACGCCGACGTCGCGACCGGTCAGCGCGACCGGGTGGTGGACCCAGTCGCCGCTCTCCATCCAACGCGTGAGCAGCGAGACCGACCAGTAACGGCACTCCGGCACGGTGCCCTCGACCACGATCGCCTCGTCGTCGCGCAGCCCGTCGAACCACTGCCCTGTGTAGGAGATGGCGGGCGTCGGCATCACCCGCACGACGGCATCCATCGACAGCGGCGGGTCGGTCTCGTTACCCACGGCGTCGACGTAGGTGTTGCCGCCCCGGAAGACGGCGGTCGCGATCGAGGCCGAGAGCCCGCTCAACGTCGCCTCCGCCTCGACGGTGTCGCGGACGTACGTCCCGAGGGCCTCCAGGCGCGCGGCCAGGACGTCCTCGGTGAGCGGCGGCGGCGGACCCGCCGACGGCACCTGCTCGATCGTGTAGCTCGCCGGCACCTCGCTGGAGGGATCGACGAAGTACTGCCGCGCCATGACCTCGGTGACGTCGGGCTCGAGCGGCAGGTCGCCGTCGCCGGGCCGCAGCCACAGCTCGAAGGACCCGTCCTCGCCGAACGTCATCTCGTCGTCGTCGACGTTGCCGGCGATGCGCTTCGCGCCCGTCGGGCTGGTGCCGTACAGGCAGAAGCCGAGGTAGGCGCACGACCCGCGACGACCGCGGATGACGTACGTCCGGCCGCCGGCGATGACCGCCGCGTCGTAGACGGTGCCGGGGTTGTCGCCGTACATCTTGCGGTGCGCGCTCATCCACCGGGTGAACTCCGGGCGCTCGGGATCGCCCTTCTCCAGGAGCATCTCGGTCGCGATCGACAGGATGCGCAGCAGGTGGCGGTGGCCCTCTGCGCGCTCCCGCTCGCTCTGGGCGCCGATCGGCCCCTCCACGACGGCGGAGGCCTCGGCGAGCCGGCCGAGCAGCTCGTCGAACGCCTTCACGCGTCCACTCCGAACCGCTCGCGGTAGCCGGCGAACGCCGCGTCGACCTCGTCCCTGGCGAGGCCGAACGCCTCGAGCGTGTAGCTGTGCGCGCCGTGCTTGTCGCGCGGATTGGCCGCCAGGTAGTCCTGCACGCCCGTCTCCACTTCCGGGGTGAGGTCCAGGTCGAAGTGCTCGTAGACGCGCCGCACCGTGCCCACCGGGTCGCGGACGGTGTCCTCGTAGCGGACGTCGACCACGCGGCCCTCCGGCAACCGGTCACGTACCTCCATTGTGCGCTGCATGCCCCACGTCCAGGCGTCGAGCTGCTCGCGGCCGATCGCCCTGGGGTCCACCGCGTCGCTGACCGAGCTGCGCATGGCGCTCATCAGCGAGGACACCGACGCGAGCACCTGCGTCGGGTTGCGGTGCGTCTGCACGAGCAGCGCGTCCGGGAACACCTCGAGCAGGGCGTCCAGCCACATCAGGTGCCCGGGCGTCTTGAGGATCCAGTGGCTGCCGCGGCGGGCGGACTGGAGGTACTGCAGGAAGGCCTTCTCGAAGCGGTAGGCGGGCGCGCAGTCGGCCTGCCGCAACCACTCCCAGTACGACGGCACCGGGAACGCCGTGACGAACTCGTACGACGCGAACTCCGGTGCCTGCAGCGCCAGGCACTCCTGGGGCAGGTGCGAGCCCAGCGGGTGGATGTGGTCGATGCCGGGGGCGATCCTGCGGAA
>JBKJQM010000316.1:0-10762 GCA_046594005.1 Mycobacteriales bacterium | reverse complement strand
GACGGACCGACCAAAGCCCGCAACCTCGGCCTCGTCTCCCCCCGCTGGCACAGCGCCAAGCACCACGGCTGGACCCTCGTCCGCCACCCCGACGGCAGCGTCACCTGGACCAGCCCGCTACGTCGCACCTACCGACGGCCCGGACCCTGGACACCACCTCAGCCCGCCGACCTGTACGCCGAGCCGCCACCCCGCCCCCGACCACGGCACGCCGAGCCGGCAGCGGTGGCGGCCGCAGGTCTACGGTCGCCTCCAGGAGGTGGTCGCCGTGGCGAACCGCGAGATGGTCGAGCTCTGGAACGGTCCGACGAGCGACGCGTGGGTCCTGACGCCGGAGCGGTACGACGCGATGCTCGGCGGCCTCGGGCTGCTCGCCCTCGACGCTGCGGCTCTTCGGCCGGGTGAGCGGGTGCTCGACATCGGCTGCGGCAGCGGCGATCTCAGCCGTTCCGCTGCAGAGCGCGTACGGCCCGGCGGCAGCGTCCTTGGGCTGGACGTCTCGGCGCCGCTGGTCGAGCTCGCCGCGCACCGGGCCGCCGACGACCTCGCCTTCCTCGTGGGCGACGCGCAGGTGCACGACCTCGGTACGGCGCGGTTCGACGTGCTCGTCAGCCGCTTCGGCGTGATGTTCTTCGACGACCCGGTCGCGGCCTTCACCCAGCTGCGCTCGGCCATGGCGCCCGGCGGGCGGCTGTCCTTCGTCGCCTGGCAGGCGGCGCCGCTCAACGAGTGGGTCCTCACGGCGATCGGCGCGCTGGTCCCGCACGTCGGGTTCCCCCAGCTTCCCCCGCCGGGTGCGCCAGGGCCGTTCGCATTCGCCGAGGCCGATCACGTACGCGCCGTCCTCGCCAGCGCCGGCTGGACGGACGTCGAGGTGCGGGCCGTATCGCAACCGCTGCTCGTCGGCGGACCGGGCTCGGTCGACGACGTCGTCGCCTTCTACGAGCAGGACGCGTTCGGGCGCATGATGCTCGCCCAGGCCTCCCCGGAGGCGCAGGTGGCCGGGCGGGCGGCCCTCCGCGAGGCCGTGGCCGAGCGGATCGGCGCCGACGGCCTGGAGGTCGGCGCCGCCGTCTGGGTGGTCACCGCCCGCACCTGACGCGGCTGCACGTCGCGTGCAAGCGGTCGGCACGAGGGGTGCCGTACGACCTCAAAGACCCATGACCTCCGCGCTGTCCGTGCCCTCGGCCTCGAAGCGCCGCCGAGGGCCAGGTCACGCGGTTCGGCGGCGCCGAAGTGGCCGAACACGGCCAGCCGGCTCGACGGTCCGGTGCCCTTGCCGCCGCGGCGTCCTGCCCCGTCAGCCGCCGGCCATCGCCCCCACGACGAGGAACGGCTCTCGGCCCTCGAGCACGGCCGCGGGCAGCTGCGCGTCCGCCGGCTCGTGCGAGAGGTCCTCCGAGCACGCGTAGAAGCGCACGAACGGCCGCCGCCGCCCGCTGGCCGTGTCCCGCAACGTGCCGCGCAGCGCCGGGTAGCCCGCCTCGAGCGCGTCGAGCACCTCGGTCAGGGTGGAGGCGTCAACGGTCACCTCGCCGTCGACCTTGGCGAGCGTCCGCAGGTGGTAGGGCAGCACGACTCGGGTCATGGCAGCGTCTGGACCTCGACCGACAGCACCGCCGGCAGGTCGCGGACGATGGCGTCCCAGCTGTCGCCGCCGTCGGGCGAGCAGTAGACCTGGCCGCCGGTCGTGCCGAAGTAGACGCCGCAGTTGTCGAGCCGGTCGACCGCCATCGCGTCGCGCAGGACGTTGACGTAGCAGTGCTCCTGGGGCAGCCCCTTGGTCAGCGGCTCCCACTCCTCACCGCCGACGGTGCTGCGGTAGACCCGCAGCTTGCCCTCGTGCGCGACGTGCAGGTAGTCGCTGGTGATCGGCACGACGAAGACCGTCTCGGGCTCGTGCGCGTGCACGTCGATGGCGAAGCCGAAGTCGGTGGGCAGGTCGCCGCTGATCTCCCGCCAGCTGCCGCCGGCGTCGTCGGTGCGCATGACGTCCCAGTGCTTCTGCATGAACAGCGTGTCGGGCCGCGACGGGTGCATCGCGAGCTTGTGCACGCAGTGCCCGACCTCTGCCTCCTGCTGCGGGATCTCGCCCGAGAGCAGGCCCTTGTTGATGGGCAGCCACGAGGTCCCACCGTCGTCGGTGCGGAACGCGCCGGCCGCGCTGATCGCGGTGAACAGGCGCTGGTCGTCGGTGGGGTGCTGGAGGATCGTGTGCAGGCACAAACCGCCGGCGCCAGGCTGCCACTCCGGCCCGGTGCCGTGCTCCCGGAGCCCCGTGAGCTCCTTCCAGCTGTTGCCGCCGTCCGTCGTCCTGAACAGGGCGGCGTCCTCGACCCCCGCGTACACGGTGTCGACGTCGAAGAGGGACGGCTCGAGGTGCCAGACCCGGTTGAACACCCACGGCTTGAGGCTGCCGTCGTAGTGCTGGTGAGTGCCGGTCTCGCTGCCGTAGCTGAAGTCGTTCCCGACGGCGTCCCAGGTGCGGCCGCCGTCACTGGACCGCTGGACGACCTGGCCGAACCAGCCGCCGGACTGGCTCGCCCAGATGCGGTCCGGGTCGATCGGCGACCCGGCCAGGTGGTAGATCTCCCAGCCCGCGAAGTGCGGTCCCTCGACCTTCCAGTCGCGCCGTCGCTCGTCGCTCGTCAGCACGAACGCGCCCTTGCGCGTCCCGACCAGCACGCGTACTCCCGCCATGGCAGTACCTCCCTCTCTCGGAACGTAGACGACGCACCCGTCCGGAACTCATCGTTCAGCGGTGGCTGGGCTGCCTGTCCGCCCGCCGGGTGAGCATCGTGATGTGGTCGGCGAACTCCGGCCAGAGCGGGCGCGGCAGGTCATGACCCATGCCCGCGAAGCCCACGAACCGCGAGCCCCGGATCCGGCGCGCCAGGGCCAGCCCCCCGCTCGGGGCGACCAGCGGGTCCTGCAGACCGTGCATCACCAGCGTCGGGACCGAGATGGACCTCAGCTCTGCGGTGCGGTTCGGCTGCGCGATGACGGCCGCCAGCTGGCGGTAGTAGCCGCCGGGGTCGTGGGCCCGGTCGTAGCTGCGGCCGGCCAGGTCGCGCAGGTGCTCCTCGTCGAGGGCGTACCCCCTGGAGCCGATGACGCCGAAGGTCTCGATCACGGCGTCCATCGCCTCGTCCCGGTCGGCCACGACGCGACGGGTGACCAGCCGTTTCAGCAGGCGCGGGTCGGCCTGCCCCACGCGGCGCGAGCCGGTCGAGGTCATGATCAGCGTCAGGCTGCGCAGCAGGTCCGGCCGGCGCAGCGCAGCGTGCTGGGCGATGAAGCCACCCAGCGACGCCCCGACCAGGTGGACCGGTCCCAGCTCGAGCGCCTCGACGAGGCCGAGCGCGTCGTCGGCCATGTCGTCGACCGTGTACGGCGGCGGGCTGCGCCGGGCGACCAGCTTGGCGATGCTCGGCGCCCGGACGCCGTCGAGGTGGGTGCTGAGCCCCACGTCGCGGTTGTCAAAGCGCACGACGTGGTGGCCGCGCTCGGCGAGGTCGGCGCACAGCTCGTCCGGCCAGGCCAGCATCTGGGTGCCGAGCCCCATGACCAGCACGAGGGGCGGGGCTCCCCTGTCGCCGAACGTCTCGTACGCGATCTCGATGCCGTTCGACGGCACCTTCTGGACGTCAGGCAACAGGGGTCCTCCGACCTCGGGCACACGGCTCGTGCTCGTACGCGGCGAGGATGTCACTGCCTCGACGTCAGCTGTACAGCCGCTCCACCTGGTCGGCGTACCGCTCCGTCACGACCTTGCGGCGCAGCTTCAGCGTCGGGGTCATCTCGCCGCCCTCGACGGTGAAGTCCTGGGGCAGCAGCTGCCACTTCTTGATGGCCTCGGCGCCCGACACCGCGGTGTTGGCCGCGTCGACGGCATCCTGCAGTGCCTGCACGAAGTCGGCGTCGCCGAGCAGCGACATCGGGATGACGCCCGCCGGCCTGCCGGTCTCGCCGAGCCAGGTCGCGAAGGCCTCGTCGTCGACGGTGAGCAGCGCCCCGACGAACGGGCGGCGGTCCCCGACGACGAGCGCCTGGCTGACCAGCCAGTGGGCGCGCAGCCGGTCCTCGAGCATGGCCGGCGCGACGTTCTTGCCGGCCGCCGTGACGATCAGGTCCTTCTTGCGGTCGGTGATGAACAGGAAGCCGTCGTCGTCGAGGTGGCCGACGTCGCCGGTGCTGAACCAGCCCTCGTCGTCGAGGACCTCCTTGGTCGCCACCTCGTCCTGCCAGTAGCCGCCGAAGACGTGCGGGCCCTTCATGAGGATCTCGCCGTCCGAGGCGATCTGGATCGAGCAGCCCGGGATCGGCTGCCCGGTCGAGCCGATCCGCTGGCTGCCAGGCAGGTTGAGCGTGCCGCCGGCGGTGGACTCCGTCAGGCCCCAGCCCTCGAGGACGTTGACGCCGATGCCGCGCAGGAAGTGGCCGAGGTGCTCGCCGAGGGGAGCGCCGCCGCTGACCGCCCAGCGGACCTCACCGCCCATCGCCTGCAGGACCTTGCCGTAGACCAGCCGCGCGAAGACCGCGTGCTGCAGCCGGAGAGACAGGCTCGGGCCGCCGGTGTCGAGCGACCGGCTCCAGGACAGCGCGACAGTCTCGGCGCGGTCGAAGACCGACTTCTTCCCCTCCACGGTGGCCTTGTGCCGTGCGCTGTTGTAGAGCTTCTCGAAGACTCGCGGCACCGACAGGATCAGCGTCGGCCGGAACGACTGCAGGTCGGCCACGACGTCGGACATGTCGGTGTGACCGAGCCGGACGCCGGCGTGCAGCGCCCCGATCTGGATGGTGCGCGCGAGGATGTGCGCCAGCGGCAGGAACAGCAGCGCCGACTCGCGCTCGTTGAAGACCTGCTCGGAGATGCCGTCCGCGGCCACGACGTTGTGCGCGAGGGTGCTCAGGTTGCCGTGCGTGAGGGCGCACCCCTTGGGCATCCCGGTGGTGCCTGACGTGTAGACGATCGTTGCCAGGTCGTCCGGCCCCATCGTCTGCCGGCGCTCGGCCGGCGGCTCGGTGCCGAGTCCCAGGGCGTCCTCGACGAGCCGGTAGCGGTCCTGCTCGATCCGCCAGAGGTCACGCAGGACCGGCAGGTCGCCGCGCATCCCGGCGACCTTCGCCGCCTGCTCGTCGCTCTCGACGATGGCTGCGACCGCGCCCGAGTTGGCCAGGATCCACGCCACCTGCGAGTCCGACGACGTCTCGTAGATCGGCACGGTCACCCCGCCGATCGACATGATGGCGAAGTCCCAGATCAGCCACTCGTAGCGCGTGCGGGACATCAAGGCGACCCGCTCGCCCCGCTGGATGCCCGCGACGACCAGCCCCGCTGCCAGCGCCTCGATGTCGTCGGCGAGAGCGCGGCACGAGACCGGGGTCCACTCGCCCCCGACGCGTCGGCTGACCGCGGTGCGGTCCGGCGTCTTCGTCGCGTTGTCGACGACGATGTCGGTGACCATCTCCTGCGGTGCCGGCGCGTGGCGCGACGGTGTCGTGAACTCCCTCATGGCGTTCCTCCTGGTGTGTGTCCCGAACGCTAGGAGCGGGTGATCACACCGGGAAGAGGCGAAGGTCCTTCGCACCGGCTGCCAGGAGCGGGTCAGTCCTCGAAGACCAGCTGCTCCGTTCGGGCAGGGACCAGGCTGATGGCCATCGCGATGAGCGTGGCGACGACGGCAGTCGCGACGAAGACGTTGTGCGACGCGGCGTGCAGCCCGTCGCGGGCGAAGTCGGCGACGGGGCCGGGCGTACGGAGCGCGCGGGCGGTGCCGTCGACGTCGTCCGGCAGCGTCGCGCGCAGCGCCTGCGGTGCGTCAGCGAAGCGGTGCGCGAGGGTGGTGTTGGCGACGGCGCCGAGAGCAGCCGCGCCGATGGCCGAGCCGAGGGCGCGGCAGAACATGTTCGTGCCGGTCACGACGCCGCGGCGCTCCCACCCGACCACTGACTGCACCGCCACGACCAGCGGCGAGGAGGACAGGCCCATGCCGAGGCCGGTGACGAACAGGGCGCCGGCGACCTGCCAGATGCGCGCGTCCTCGGTCAGCGCCGACGTGAGCAGCGAGCCGCCGATGGCCAGCACGACGCCGAGCAGGGCGGTGTTGCGGAAGCCGATGCGCAGGTAGAGCTTGCCGCTCTGAGAGGCGGCGATCGGCCAGCCGACGGTCAGCGCACCCAGGGCCAGACCCGCCTCGACGGCGCCGGTGCCGAGCACGCCCTGGACCCAGGTCGGGACGTACGTGCTGAGGCCGATGAGCAGCGCGCCGACGCCCATGGCGGCGAGGTTGCCGCCGACCAGCACCCGGTGGCGGAACACCCACAACGGCAGCACCGGCTCGGTGGCGCGACGCTCCACGAGCAGGAAGGCGACCAGGGCGACCAGGGCGGCTCCGAGCACCGCGCCCGACGTGCCGGACGTCCAGGCCCATGCGGTGCCGCCCTCGATCAGACCGAGGATCAGCAGCGAGCAGCCGACGGTCAGCAGGCCGGCGCCCTTCACGTCGAGCGTCTGCGGGCGGCGGACGACGTCCTCCTGGAAGCGGCGGTGCAGGGCGAGCATCGCGAGCGCCCCGAGAGGGAGGTTGACGAAGAAGATCCAGCGCCACGACAGGTAGTCGCTGAACAGGCCGCCGGTGAGCGGGCCGAGCACGGACGCGGCGCCCCACACGGACGCGACGTACCCCTGCACCTTCGCCCGCTCCGCGACGGAGTACATGTCGCCGATGATCGTGATGCCCATCGGCTGGATGGCTCCGGCGCCGACGCCCTGCAGCGCGCGCCCGGCGATCAGCGCGGGCATCGACCAGGCCAGGCCGCAGAACAGCGACGCGGTGAGGAAGACGCCGATCCCGAACAGCAGCAGCGGCTTGCGGCCGACGGCGTCGGCGAGCTTGCCGTACACGGGGACGGTCACGGCTTGCGCGAGCAGGTAGACGCTGAACAGCCACGGGAACTGGCTGAAGCCGCCCAGGTCCTCCACGACGCTCGGCACCGCAGTGGCGATGATGGTGCTGTCGAGGGCGATCAGCGCCGTGCTCAGCATGATCGCGCCGAGGACCGGCCCGCGCTCGGACCGCAACCCGACGGAGGCGCGGGTGACGATCACGGGCGGGGCGGTCATGCGCAGGCTCCTCGAGGTCGTTGCCAGGAGCAACGACACGCGGCGCCGAGCATTCCTGGCGGCGTCAGGACGAGAACGCGCTGCGCCCCTGCCCGCCCTCGGTCACATCGGTCGTGCGCTTCGTGGGGTACGGGTCGTACGGCTGCGCATCTGCCTGCGCGAGCCGCAGGTGCGGCAGGCCCTGCGGGTGGTGCGCCTGGATCCAGCCCAGCAGCTTCTCCCGGATCTCGCAGCGCAGGTCGTACGAGCTCGGGGCGTCCGCGGCGCTGGCCAGCACCCGCACGACCATCGTGCTCGACGTGGTGTCCACCACCTGAAGGACCCAGTCACGGCGGTCCCACAGCGGGCTGGCCTCGACCACCCGCCGGGCTTCCTCGCGCAGCGCCTCCACCGGCATCGCCGGGTCGAGGTGCAGCAGCACCTCGCCGAGCACCCGGGACTCGGTGCGCGTCCAGTTCTGGAACGGGTGGGTGGTGAACCAGCTGGTCGGCAGCACCAGCCGCCGCTCGTCCCACAGCGCGAGGACGACGTAGGTCAGCGTGATCTCCTCGACCCGCCCCCACTCCTGCTCGACCACGATGACGTCGTCGAGCCGCATCGCATCGGTGAACGTCAGCTGCAGCCCCGCGAAGACGTTCCCGAGCGTCGTCTGCGCGGCCAGACCTGCGACGACGGACAGGAACCCGGCACTGGCCAGCAGACTTGCTCCGGCGCCCTGGAACCCGGGCAGCGTCAGCAGCGTGCTCGCCGCGGCGATCGACACCACCACGGCGGTGGTGAGCCGGCGCAGCAGACGGACCTGGGTACGGCGGCGGCGCGCCCTGCGGTTGTCGCGCACGTCGACGTCGAGCCGGCCGAAGGTCACCTCCTCGGCGACGAAGGCGACGCGCGTCACCAGCCACGCGATCGCGCACACGGTGGCGACGAGCAACAGGCGCCGCACCGGTTCCTGCGCCCCGTCAGCCAGCCCGACGGAGTGCACCGCGGCCAGCAGCGAGGACGTGAGGAGCGCCGTCGCGAACGGCCGTCGGCAGCTGCGGCGCAGCCCGTCGATCAGCCGGCGGGCCCGGAAGCGCTGCACCAGCCCGAGCACCTGGTGCACCAGCTCAGCGGTCAGCAGGGCGCCGACCGCGACGGCGGCGAGGAGTCCGAGGGTGCGCATGTGGAGGGGGGTACCCAGGTCCCGTCCGCTGGCACGACCTGTGGCCCGACTGGCAGGCTCGCCGCGTGGCCCTTCCCCTCTCCGGCCTGCCGGAGGCCGCGCGCTCGCGGTTCCGCGCCCGCGTCTCCGGCGACCCCACCGGCGCACCGGACTGGGTCCGCGACATCGCGACCGTCGGCGACGGCCCTGGCTGGTTCGAGCCGGACGGCGTCGTGTGGCGGGTGCACGGGGACCTCGCCACCCTCGTCGGCGGCGTCGCGGCGCTCCTCGGACAGGGGGCGCACCCGCTGGCCTTGGCCGGCGTGCAGCGGCACTCGGCATACACGCTCGACCCGTGGAAGCGGCTCGCCGGCACCGCGCGGTGGCTGGTCGTGAGCACTTTCGGCTCCGACCAGCTCGCCCGGCGGGAGTCACACCGGGTGCGCGCCCTGCACCGCGTCGTGCAGGGCACCGACGACCGCGGCCGGGCATACGCCGCGTCCGACCCCGACCTGCTGCGCTGGGTGCACCTGGCCTTCACCGACGCGTTCCTCGCAGCCCACGAGGCGGTCGGGCACGACCTGTCCGGGCGCTTCGGCAGGCGGTGGCCGGACGCGTACGTCGCGCAGTGGTCGCGGAGCGCGACCGAGCTCGGGGCGACGGACCTGCCGACGACGGAAGCCGGTCTGGCGGAGGCGATCGCGGCGTACGGCCAGGTGCTCGAGCCGGTGCCCGCGGACCTGCGGACGTTCCTGTCCGCGCCGCCGGGGCTGTCGCCGCCGGAGCAGCTGTTCTACAAGGGCCTCTCGAGCGCGGCGGCCCGGCTGGTGTCACCGACGATCGCGCCGCTCGCACACGTGCGCGGCCGCGGCGGGCGGGTCCCGGCGCTGCCGCTCGTACGGGTTCAGCTGCGCGGCCTGCAGCTCGCACTGGGGCCGTACAGCCCGTCGGAGGAGGCCGCGCGGTACCGGATCGGCACCGGGCCCGTACCGCACTGGATGTCGACCTAGCTCGGCACGCCCTCCGGCAGCGGCGCGACCGTCGGCGTCCGAGCCGTCTCGGCGAGCACGATGCCCGTGAGCACGACGGCGCCGCCGAGCAGCTGCACCGGCGACAACGCCTCGTCGAGCACGACGAAGGCCACGCCCGTCGCGAGCACCGGCTCGGCCATGCCGAGCAGCCCGGTGCGCGCGCTGCCCAGGCTGCGCAGCGCGAGCAGGATGAGCGCGTACGGCACCACGGTGCCGAGGACGACGACCCAGGCCACCAGCGCGTACGCAGGGGCTGCGGACGTGGACGCCGGCAGCTCGACGCTCCGGGTCAGGTCCTCCCACGGGAAGCTCCACCAGGGTGAGGTCAGGGACCAGAACAGCGCGGCCGCGCCGAACGTCCAGGCCGACAGGCTGAGCGGGTCGCGCCGGCCCATGCCGCGCTCGCTGGTCAGGTAGTAGGCCGCGAGGCTCCCCGCGGCGGCCAGTCCGGCCAGCACGCCGAGGCCGTCCAGCCGCAGCCCCTGCCAGGCCTGCGCGACGACGACCAGGCCCAGCACGCTCAGGGCCAGCGCCACCCAGAGCCGGTGGCGCACGGCCTCCTTGCGGACGACGCGCACCCACACGACGACCAGCACCGGTGCGAGGTACTCGAGCAGCAGGGCGATCCCGACCGGGAGCCGGCCGATGGCGACGAAGTAGAAGAACTGCACGAGCCCGATGCCGACGACTCCGGCGGCCAGCAGGAACGCCGCCTCCCGCCACCCGGCGCGCAGCGTGCGCGGCCGCGTCGCGAGGACGACGGCGACGAAGCACAGGGCGGCGCCGGCGCTGCGCAGCTGGACGAGGTGCGAGCTCGACAGCCCGGACTGCAGCACCGTCTTGCTGACGCTGCCGTTCAGGGCGAACAGGAAGGCGGCGACGGTCGCGGCGACGACACCGCGCCACGCGACGCTGGTCGACGGCATGACGCCATGCTCGCAGCCGGGGCTGCGGGCTCAGGCGCCGACGAGGGCCATCTGCTCGACGAGGTCGTCGCGGCTGGGACCGGGATCGGGCGCTGGACGCCAGCCCCCGCGCAGGAGCGTGCGCACCCGGTCCTCCCCCGCAGCCAGGCTGTCCGGCTTGGTGATCATCCCCTGGTACGGGAAGACCAGCGGCGCCAGCGTCGGGTCCGCCTCCGCGGCAGCGCTGATGACGTCGGACGTGAGCGGGCCCTCGGGGTCGATCTGCTCCCCGTCGTAGTTCCGCACGACGGAGGCGTCGACCGCGACATGGTCGACGTACCAGGGCTTCACCTCCGCCAGGCACCACTCGTCGAAGGCAGCCGAGGCGTCCTTGGGGTCGTCGTGGTCCTGCAGGGCGTCGAGCAGGGCGCCTGCCTGCATCGTCGGCACACGGTGCTCGAGCACCAGCCGGACCCAGTGCCGGAAGCCGTGCGGGTGCGAGAACTGCATGACGCCGTGCCGCCGCCACGAGCCGCCCGGCGCCGGGCCTGCGTCGCTG
>JBKJQM010000280.1:0-2551 GCA_046594005.1 Mycobacteriales bacterium | reverse complement strand
ACCCGAAGACGCCCCGATAGGTATGGCACTCGTCGACCACCACGTACCGCAGACCGCGCAGGAAGGAGGCGAAGTCGGCGTGCCGGGGAAGGACCCCGCGGCTGAGCATGTCGGGGTTGGTCAGGACGAGCCGGCCGTGGCGCCGGACCCAGTCGCGTTCCTCGCGCGGGGTGTCGCCGTCGAAGGTCGCGGCCTTGACGGCCATCAGGTTGAGCGCCCGCACCGCCCGCAGCTGGTCGGTCGCCAGCGCCTTCGTGGGGGACAGGTACAGCGCGCCCGCCCGGTCGTCGCCGAGCAGGTCGGTGAGGACCGGGAGCAGGTACGCGAGCGACTTGCCGCTCGCCGTACCCGTCGCGACGACGACCGAGGAGCCGCCGTGGGCCAGCTCGGCGGCCTGCACCTGGTGCTCCCAGGGCCGCTCCACCCCGGCCAGGCGGAGCCGGTCGACGAGCAGCGGGTCGGCCCAAACCGGCCAGTCCGCGTGCCGCCCGGTCCGGGCCGGGACGTGCTCGACGTGGGTGACCCGGTCGGCGCGGGTGGGGTCCAGCAGCAGCCGCGCGAGGAGGGTGTCGGGACGGCTGCTCACGGGCGTCCAGTGTCGCTCAGGGGTGGCCCGACCGGCCCGTCTGCCGGTGCGGTTAGATCGAAGGACGCTCGGGTACGGCGCGGCAAGGCCCCGCAGGGGGTCCGTCGGCGTCTGCCTGACGTACGAGCTCCACCGATGCTGACCGCACGACCGAGGAGAACCCCGTGGACCTGTCCCTGTCGACCCGCACCGAGTCCGGCCCCGCCGGGGACCGCACCGTGGTCGTGGTGGGGGGCGAGATCGACGTCTACACGGCTCCCAAGCTGCGCGAGCAGCTGATCGACCTCGTGAGCAGCGGCCAGTACCACCTGGTCGTCGACATGGAGGGCGTGGAGTTCCTCGACTCGACCGGCCTGGGCGTCCTGGTCGGCGGCCTCAAGCGCGTCCGCGCCCACGAGGGCTCGCTGCGCCTGGTCTGCACCCAGGAGCGCATCCTCAAGATCTTCCGCATCACCGGCCTGACGAAGGTCTTCCCGATCCACACCTCCGTCGAGGAAGCTGTCGCCGCGACCGACTAGTCGCGCACCCCCCATGGCCATGGTCGAGCTGCTCCTCAGCCCGCTGCCTTCCCACGTACGCACCGCCCGGCTCGTCGTCGTCGCGGCGGCCCGGCGCGCCGGGCTCGACGACGGTCTGGTCGACGAGCTCCGGCTCGCGGTCGGCGAGGCGTGCTCGCGCGCGGTGGGGCTCAATGCCCGCCACGCCGCCGGCACGCCGGTGAAGGTCCTCGTCAGCGACGACCCCACCGGCCTCGTGCTGTCCGTCACCGACGCCGGCCCCGCCGCCGGACCCGCCCCGGACGACCTGTCGGAGGGCCTGCTCGAGGGCGCGGACGGCGAGGAGCCGCTCGCGGACCCCGACGTCGCGCTGGCCGTGCTCACCGGTCTGGTCGACTCCGTCGAGATCCGACCGGGACCCACGGGCACCACCGTCACGATGCGCTGGCCGCTGCCGCGACCCGTGACCGGCCCCGGCGCCACCGCCCTGTCGCAGGCCTGACACGTGTCCGCCTGACGGCGGTGCGCCCTGTGATGTCCGCCACCTGATCGGTATGCTCCGCCCGCCCGGTTCGCCGGGCAGCCCGCGCCCGTCCCGATGTCGGGAGGACGCGGGCTCGCCGTGCGGAGGTCCTGCAACGCGGGGCGTTCGCGCTGTCGGGCACAGGCCCGCGCCCCTCCGGGGGTTCCGTACCGCTCAGGAGGACGCCCGAACGTGATGCAGTCAGCCGTGATCCACCTCGCCCGATCAGGCGATGGGGGGCTCGCCTCGGTCAACTCCGGCGACAACAAGATCCTCGTCCTCATCCTGCTGACGTCTCTCGTGGCACTCGGCTTCGCCGCCCTGTTCGCCAAGGAGGTCCTGGCCGCCGGTCAGGGCACCCCGAAGATGATCGAGATCTCCAAGGCCGTCCAGGAGGGGGCCGCGGCGTACCTCTCGCGGCAGTTCCGCACGCTCGCGGTCTTCGCGGCCCTGGTGTTCCTGCTGCTGTTCGTCCTGCCCGCGGACTCCACGGCCGTGCGCGTCGGGCGACCGATCTTCTTCCTCGTCGGCGCGACGTTCTCCGCGCTGGTCGGCTTCATCGGCATGACGCTCGCGACGCGCACCAACCTGCGCGTGGCGAACGCCGCCAACGAGTCGGGCACCAAGAAGGCGCTGCGCCTGGCGTTCCGCGCCGGTGGCGTCGTCGGCATGTTCACGGTCGGCCTGGGCCTGCTCGGCGCCACGATCGTCCTGCTGATCTACAAGGAGGACGCGCCGCGCGTGCTCGAGGGCTTCGCCTTCGGCGGCGCGCTGCTCGCCATGTTCATGCGTGTCGGCGGCGGCATCTTCACCAAGGCGGCCGACGTCGGCGCCGACCTCGTCGGCAAGGTCGAGCAGGGCATCCCCGAGGACGACCCGCGCAACGCCGCGACCATCGCCGACAACGTCGGCGACAACGTCGGTGACTGCGCCGGCATGGCGGCC
>JBKJQM010000261.1:0-3719 GCA_046594005.1 Mycobacteriales bacterium | reverse complement strand
ACCGCTCGCCGCTGGAGTGGTCGCCGCAGGCGGTCTCCGAGGCGGAAGCTGCGTACGGCCGGATCGAGACGTTTGTCCGTAATGCCACCGAGGTCACCGTCGGGGTGGAGCCGGGTGAGTCGGCCGCCAACTGGCCCGAGTTCGCCGCCGCGCTGGACGACGACCTCGGCGTCCCGCAGGCGCTGGCGACCGTGCACGCCGGCGTGCGCGCCGGCAACGCGCTCCTGGCGGCCCGCGAGCTGCCCGCGCTGGCCGCGACCCTCGCCGACGTCCGCCGGATGCTGGCCGTGCTGGCGCTCGACCCGGTCGAGCAGTGGCCGGCCACCGGTGGCGGCGAGCTCAGCGGGGTCGTCGATGCGCTCGTCGCGATCGCGGTGGAGGCGCGGGCCGACGCCCGTGCCCGCAAGGACTGGGCGCAGGCCGACGCGGTCCGCGACCGCCTGAACGCCTCGGGCATCGTGCTCGAGGACACGATGGTCGACGGTGTCCCCGGCGTCCGCTGGAGGCTGGCATGAGCGGCAAGAGCGTCGGCGGCGGCGGCCAGGGCGGCCGGGGCGCCAAGCCCGGCTCGCACCGCAAGGGCGCGTCCGTCGGCTCGGGCGGCAACAACAAGCGCCGCCTCGAGGGGCGCGGCCCCACGCCGCCCGCCGAGGCGCGCACCAAGCACCCGGCTGCCAAGAAGGCCGCTGCCGCCGCGAAGCGCGCGGCGCGCGGCGGGGCCAACCCGGCGAGCGCGACCCGTCCGGTGGACCGCGGGGCCGGCGCCCGCGGCCCCCCACGGCAGGGCGGGGAGGCGCCGGAGACGGTCGTCGGCCGCAACCCGGTCCTCGAGGCGCTGCGCGCCAAGGTGCCGGCCACCGCGCTGTACGTCGCCCTCGGCGTCGACGCCGACGAGCGCGTGAGCGAAGCCGTCGCGATCGCCGGTCACACCGGCCTCGCGCTGATGGAGGTCAGCCGGGCCGAGATGGACCGGATGACCGGGCGCGCGCTGCACCAGGGGCTCGCGCTGCAGGTCCCCCCGTACACCTACCTCCACCCGGACGACCTGCGCGAGCGGGCGCTGGCCGCCGCCGCTCCCCTGCTCGTGGCGCTCGACGGCGTCACCGACCCGCGCAACCTCGGCGCCGTGGTCCGCTCAGCGGCGGCCTTCGGCGCCCAGGGCGTGCTCGTGCCGGAGCGCCGCTCGGCCGGCATGACCGCCGCCGCCTGGCGCACCTCGGCCGGCGCGGCGGCCCGGCTGCCGGTGGCCCGCTGCACCAACCTGGCGCGCACGCTCAAGGACTACCGCGACCACGGCCTGTTCGCCGTGGGCCTGGCCGCCGACGGCGACGTCTCGCTCGACGACCTCGAGCTCGCGGTGGAGCCGCTGGTGATCGTGGTCGGGTCCGAGGGTGACGGCATCGGCCGCCTCGTCGCGCAGACCTGCGACCTCACCGTGTCCATCCCGATGGTGGACGGCAACGAGTCGCTGAACGCCGGGATCGCCGCCGCGGTGACGCTGGCCGAGGTCGCGCGCCGCCGGCGCACGGCGTAGGCGGCAGCGGGCCCGGCCGGCCGGCCGGTCTAGTCACTCCGGACGGTGTCACGTGGCCGCGACGGCGGAGGTCCAGGTGCTGCTCTGCCCGCGATCTGACCCGGTCGCGGGCCATCTTCCAGCCGCCGGCTTCATCCTCGGCAGCGACGGGACGAAGCTCGCCTCAGCACGACCCTGAGGCGGAGCCATGACCACCGCGGCGTACGAGGGACCGTCCAGCGCCGAGCTGGAGTTGCTGTTGCGCGCCGCCGCCCGCTGCGGGTCACCGCGCGAGCAGGGCCGGGCGCAGGCGCGCCGCACGTCGGATCGCGTTCTGCGCGGGCTGACGGGGCTGGCTGCTGTGGTGGCGGCGTACGACCTGGTCCTGTTGTGCGCGGCTCGATGACGCTGACCTCGGGTGAACGACTGCGCGCGGCCTTTCCCGTCGGAGAGCATCCGGACATGGCCGCACCGCAGCTGCAGCAGCTCGCGCGCCTCGTGCCGGGTGAGCCGCGGGCCGTGATGCGGCGGCTGCTGATGCTGCTCTGCGAGCAGCTGGCGATGGACGCCGCGATCGTCTGCTCGTTCGAGCCCGAGGCGCACCGCACGATCCGCTTCGCGGTCCGCGCCGACGGCACGGTGCTCGAAGGCGTCGGGGCACGGGCGCCGGTCGACCAGACGTGGTGCGGGCACGTCCTCGGCGGGAGCCCGTTGCTGGTCGACGACGTGCGGTCCTACCCGGAGCTCCAGGCCCTGGCCGGCACCTCGCAGTTCGGCATCGTCTCGTACGCCGGTGTCGTCCTGCGCGACGAGCACGGTGCCGCTACCGGGACGCTGTGCGCGATCGGGCACGCTGCCCACGCCTCGTTGAACGTCCGCGACGGTCAGGTGCTCCACGGGCTGGGGGTGGTCGTCCAACCGCTCGTCGGCGCGCTGTCCGCGAGTGCCCCCGCGCCCCGGCGCACGCCTGATCTGGCGGCCATCGCCGATGCCGTCAGCGCCGCGCAGGACGTGGAACACCTCTCCCGCCCGCTGCTCGACGCGCTGCACGACCTCACTGGGCTCGCGTCGTCGTACCTCACCGTGATCCATGAGGGTGAGGACGTCCAGGAGATCCGTTACGCGCGCAACACCCGGCCCGGTTTCGCGCTGCCTGAGGGGTTGCACGTCCCCTGGGCGGACACCCTCTGCAAGCGTGCGCTCGACGAGGGCCGGCCCTGCACGTCCGACGTGCCCGACGTGTGGGGGGACTCGGCAGCGGCGGCGGCGCTGGGCATCCAGGTCTACGTCTCGGTCCCCGTCGCACTCTCCGACGGCCGGGTGTGGGGCACCCTGTGCGCGGCGGACTCCGAGCAGGCTGAGCGCGTCGACGACCACCTGCCGACGATGCGGCTGTTCGCCCAGCTGATCGCCGCGCAGGTCGAGCAGGAGGCAGCCGTCGCCGTCGAACGCGGGCGCGCCGCGGATGCGCGGGCCGAGGCCGACACCGACCCGCTGACCCGCTGCTCGACGCGGCGCGTCGTCGAGCCGTGGCTGACGACGGCGCTGGCCACCCTGGGGCCGGACGAGGTCGTGCTCGCCGTGTACGCCGACGTCGACCGATTCAAGGGCGTCAACGACGAGTTCGGGCACGCGGCCGGGGACGAGATCCTCGCCGAGGTGGGACGGCGGCTGCACGTCGCAGCCCAGCCGGGCGATCTCGTCGCTCGCCTGGGCGGCGACGAGTTCCTGGCGGCGGCCAGGCTCCCGCGCTCGATGGCCGGGCTCGTGGCGGAGCGCTACCGCGAGACGCTCCAGCTGGCAGTCGAGTGGGCGGGCCGCCCGCTCCCGGTCTCGGTGTCCGTGGGGTTCGCAGTGTCGGACGGGCACGACGCGCCGGCTCTGGTCGCGGCCGCCGATGCGTCGATGTACGCCGCCAAGAAGGCTGATCCGCGTCGTGGCCGGAAGGGGCGCCCCCTCCTGGTGGAGGGGTCCCCGAGGTGAGACACCGCTGACCGGTCCAGCCTCGAGTTCTCATTGTGACCAGTTTCACGCGGTCGGCGGACGCGTGTCGAGCGTCACCCTGGCCGCCCGGACTCGTTGCAGGTGACGAACCCCTAGCCGGGAGGCGAACGGGACCGTACGTTTCGTCATCGAGAGTGCAACGGCCTACCCGGGCTGGTGCGCGGCACATCCTGTCATCCAGGACGGCGAAGGGGTTCCACGT
>JBKJQM010000505.1:0-7166 GCA_046594005.1 Mycobacteriales bacterium | reverse complement strand
AGCCGGCGAAGGTGCGGCCGACACGACCGCCGAAGCCGGCGTACGGGACGGGCTCGGGACGCGTCATGAGGTGAGGAGCACGTCGCCGCCCCAGGCGACGAACGGCCCGTTGCGCAGCCCCTGCTCGGTCTTGCCGTAGCGGAAGGTCGTGCCGTCGGGGTCCACCACCTGGCCGCCCGCGGCACGCAGGACGGCGTCACCGGCGGCCGTGTCCCACTCCATCGTCGGTCCGAAGCGCGGGTAGACGTCGGCCTCGCCGGCCGCCAGCAGGCAGAACTTCAACGACGAGCCGGCGCTGCGGGAGTCGGTGAGGGTCAGGCGGTCGAGGAAGGCGCGCGTGTCGTCGTCGAGGTGGCTCTTGCTGGCGACCGCGACGAGACCGGCGTCCGGGTAGGCGCGGGTGCGCATCGGCGCCAGATCCGTCACGCGCTCGCCGGCCGCGAGGTCGGCGTACGAGGCGGTGCTGCCGCCGACGAACAGGCGCTCCTTCGCGGGCGCGTAGACCACGCCCGCCACCGGGACGCCGTCCCGGACCAGCGCGACGTTGACGGTGAAGTCGCCGTTGCGGGAGACGAACTCGCGGGTGCCGT
Source organism: Mycobacteriales bacterium (assembly GCA_046594005.1). Lineage (GTDB taxonomy): Bacteria > Actinomycetota > Actinomycetes > Mycobacteriales > SCTD01 > SCTD01. Next base: position 6,576 of record JBKJQM010000505.1, on the reverse strand, counting down.
CGACCGGGTCGATGAGCACGAACTCGGACGGCACCTCGGGCAGGCCTCCTGCGCTGACGGCCTCCTCCGCGACGACCAGCACGCCGGGCAGCAGCGCCTGCACGCCCGGCACCAGCAGCGCCTCGGCACGCTCGTCGGCCTCGCTGACGGGAGAGGCGTCGCCCTTCGTACGGACCTCGAAGTCGGTGGCGTAGACGTCCATGACGAGCCGACCGGCGTCGCTGGCGAGCTGCGCGAAGGCGCGGGCCAGGTCGTCGAGATCGCTCACGACGTCATCGTCGCCATCATCCGGTCGGTCTCCCAGAAGGCGCGCAGGGACACGAGCAGACCGGCGTCGTCGACCCGGTAGACGAAGACGCCCTCGCAGCGGCCGACGGTCCCGCCGGGCAGGTGCAGGTGGATGGTCCCGACGTTGGCGACCTCGCTGCCCGCGGCGAAGCTGTCGGTGATCTCGAAGACCACGTCGTCGAGGGTAGCGATCGTCGTGTCGAAGAAGCGCCCGATGGCCTCCTTCCCGCGGTGGCCCTCGCCGGTCGGGTCGAGCCACGAGGTGCCGACCGGGTCCTCCACGCAGCCGTCCTCGGCCCACAGGGCGAGCCAGCCGGCGCGGTCCTTGGCCTTCACCATCGCCATCGACTTCTTCGAGGCCGCCCTGGCAGGGTGAGTGTCGGGGTGCTCGGTCACGGTGCTCACCACTTCTCGATGACGTCGGCGGCGAACTGGCGGATGCCGTCCTGCTTGGCCTCGAGGTCGCCGTCGATCGGGACGCCGTAGAACACCCACGGCAGCGTGACGACGTCGGTGGCCCCGGCGGCCTCGAGCTCCTTGTAGCCGTCGATGCCGTAGCGGTCTGCGGACGCCACCTGGAACGCGAAGCCGTCGGTCGGCTTGCCCGCGGCCTGCAGCATGCCGGTCAGCTCGGTGTGCACGGCCGAGAACTCGTCGTACGTGATCATGGCGCTGGTCCAGCCCTGGCCGAAGCGGACCGTCCGGCGCAGCGCCACCGGCGTGTGCCCACCGATGTAGACGGGGACCGGCGCCTTCGGCGCGGGCGGCATCTTCAGGCGGCCGAACTGCACGTGCTCGCCGTCGTAGGACGTCCACTCTCCGGTGAGGATCTGCAGGATCGCCTCGAGCGACTCGTCCACGCGCTTGCCGCGGCCCTCGTAGGCCTGCCCGGCCCACTCGAACTCCTCCTTGAGCCAGCCGACACCGGCTCCGAAGGTGAAGCGGTCGCCGGTGAGCACCGCCGCCGACGCCACCTGCTTGGCGAGCAGCAGCGGGTTGCGCACGCCGACCTTGATGACGTGCGAGCAGAAGCGGATCCGCTCGGTGACGGACCCCATCGCGGTGACCGCCATGAACGGGTCGACGAACGGCGTGGCCTCGTTCCACATGCGGGACCCGTCGGCGGTGTACGGGTAGGCGTCCGACACCTGCTCGGACCAGAAGGAGGAGTCCGGCACGGCGACCTGGGCGAAGCCGCACTCCTCGGCGGTGCGCGCCAGCGCGGCGTAGTGCTCCGGCTGCGACATGGCGATGGCCATCGTGAAGTGCACGGCGTCTCCGCTCCTGAGGTAGAACGCGTTCTACCATGCCGCGGTTGCCGGCGCCCCACCTCCCGAGGAGACCCGCATGGTCCATCCGCTGGACGAGCACCCCGTGCACCAGGTCGCCCTGTCGATGGCCTCGGTCGCCTCGTCCGACCGCAACTTCTACGACCGCTGCATCCTGCACGTCATCGACCCCGCCGGGGAGCAGCTGCTGCTGACGGGCCTCGGCGTCTACCCGAACCTGGGCGTCATGGACGGCTACGCCTCCCTGCGCCGCGGCGACCGCCAGGTGACGGTGCGCGCGTCCGACGCCCTCGGCCTGCAGCGCCTGGACCTGGCGGTCGGACCGCTGCGCGTCGAGGTGGTCGACCCACTCACGACGCTGCGCATCGTCAGCGAGCACCCTGAGCTGGCCTACGACCTGACGTGGACAGCCTCGTCGCCTGCGTTCGAAGAGCCGCTGCACGTCATGCGGGACGGCAACGGGCGGGTGACCCTCGAGGGCTGTCGCTTCGCCCAGACCGGCTCCTGGACAGGCACTCTCACCGCCGACGGCGTGAAGACGGTCGTGGACGGCTGGCCCGGCACCCGCGACCGCTCCTGGGGGACGCGTCCCGTCGGGGAGCCGGAACCCGGCGGCCGGCCGTACGAGCGGCACGGCTTCTGGTGGCTGTGGGTGCCGCTGCGCTTCGACGACTTCACGCTCATGACGATCGTGCAGGAGGACGTCGACGGGTTCCGGACGATGAACGAGGCGGTGCGCGTCTGGCACGACGGCACTCGGACTGGTCGCCGCGAGCAGCTGGGCTGGCCCGAGGTGGACATCCGCTACCGGCCGGGCAGCCGCCATCCGGAGGGGGCGACGATGCGCTACCGCGACGGCTTCACGGTCGAGGTCGAGACGATGACCGCCGTGTCGCTCAACGTGGGGTGCGGCTACGGCGGCGACCCGGAGTGGACGCACGGCGTCTGGAGGGGCGAGGCCTGGACCGAGCACACGGCGTACGACCTGACCGACGACGTCGTCCGCGGCCGCACGGCGTTCAGCGTCGTCGACCACGCAGCCCGGGCCACGACCTCCGACGGCGCCGTGGGCCACGGCATCTTCGAGCACGCGAGCATGGGCCGGCACGACCCGACCGGGTTCGCCGACTGGCTCGCCGTGGCGCTGGCGTGAGCGCCTACGAGGAGGTGCGCAACCTGCTGGGCACCTACTGCGAGGTCATGGACGCGGGGGACTGGGCGGGGCTCGGCGCGCTGTTCGCCGACGGCGTGCTGACCGACGGGGACGGCAACGAGGTCGCCCGCGGGGCGCCGGCGGTCGCCCGGCTGTACGGCGGCATGGTCGTGCTGCACGACGGCTCGCCGCGCACCCGCCACCTCACGACCAACCCGGTCATCCAGGTCGACGGCGACACGGCCAGCTGCCGGTCGTCCTTCGTGGTGCTCCAGCAGGTCGGCGACGGCCCGCTGCAGCCGGTCGCCGCGGGCCGCTACCGGGACAGCTTCGCCCGCACCGACGGCCGCTGGCGCTTCGCCGTGCGGGCGTTCCACCTCGACCAGGTCGGCGACACGTCGCAGCACCTGGCCACGTCGAGAGGCACCCGCGCATGAGGTTCGAGGGCAGGACGGCGCTCGTCACCGGCGCCGCCAGCGGGATCGGCTCGGCAACCGCGGCGCTGCTCGAGCGAGAGGGCGCCACGGTGGTGCGCCTCGACGTGCAGGACGGCGACGGGGTGCGGCACTGCGACGTGTCCGACCGCGACTCGGTGCGTGCTGCGGTGACGGCCGCGGTGGCGGAGGTGGGTGGCCTCGACGTCGTCTGCAACGTCGCCGGTGTGGTCCGGTTCGGGCGGTTCGAGGACCTGTCGCCCGAGGACTGGCAGCTGCAGCTGGACGTCAACCTCAACGGACCGTTCCACGTCGTGCAGGCCGCGCTGCCGTCGTTGCTCGAGCGCCGCGGCTGCGTCGTCAACGTCGCGTCGGTAGCCGGGCTCAAGGGGCAGGCGTACCAGCTCGGCTACGGCGCCTCCAAGGCAGCGCTGGTCAACCTCACGAAGGGCCTGGCCGTCGAGTTCGCCTCGCGCGGGGTGCGGGTCAACGCCGTGTGCCCGGGGACGGTGCTGACGCCGCTCATCCTGGCCGTCGGCGACACGCTGCCGAAAGACGTGGACCCCGCGCTGATGGCCCGGCTCAACGGGGTCATGCCCGGGCTGATCGACCCGGTCGAGATCGCCGAGGCCATCGCCTACCTCGCCTCCGACACGGCCCGCTCCGTCACCGGCACGGTGCTCACCGTCGATCTGGGCGTCATCGCCTAGCCAGACCAGTACGGTCCGCGGATGGACCTCTCGAGCGCTCTGACCGTCGCCGCTGCCATCCGCGCGAAGGAGGTCAGCCCGGCGGAGGTGCTCGACGCCTGCCTCGCGCGGGTGGACGAGGCGAACCCGGCGGTCAACGCGGTCATCTGGCGCGACGACGAGCAGGCCCGCAGCCGTGCAGCCGCCGCGACCGACGCCGTAGCACGGGGCGACGAGCTCGGTCCCTTCCACGGCGTGCCGATCCCGATCAAGGACCTGACGCCGGTCGAGGGGTGGCCCACGACGTTCGGCTCGCACGGGGCTCCGACCGGGCCGTCGGTGGAGAGCGAGCTCGTGGTGCAGGCGCTCGAGAAGGCCGGTTTCGTGCTGGCCGGCCGGACCAACACCCCGGAGTTCGGACCGATCACCGTCACCGAGAACCTGCGCTACGGCGTCACCAAGAACCCGTGGGACCTCAGCCGGTCCCCGGGCGGCTCGAGCGGCGGCGCCGCAGCGGCGGTCGCCGCGGGCATGTTCCCCGTCGCGCACGCCAACGACGGCGGCGGCTCGATCCGCATCCCGGCCGCGTGCTGCGGCCTGGTCGGGCTCAAGCCCAGCCGCGGACGCGTACCCGCGTTCGTCACGGCGTGGGAGGGCGCAGCGGTCGAGGGCGCTGTGACCCGGACGGTCGCGGACGCCGCGGCTCTCCTCGACGCGATCAGCGGCCCGGACCCGCTGTCCTGGTACAACGCCCCGGCGCCTGCCCGGCCCTTCTCGGCCGAGGTCGGGGCAGACCCCGGCCGGCTGCGCATCGGCCTGGTGGAGGCAGCTCCCTTCGGCGTCCCGGTCGACCCGGAGTGCGCCGAGGCTGCGCGCCGCACGGCGGCGCTGCTGTCCGACCTCGGGCACGAGGTCGTCCCGGCGGAGCTGTCGGTGCCGGACGAGGCGCTGATGGCGTTCTTCAACATCGTCAACTCCGGGCTGGCGGACTACCCCGACGTCGACTGGGCCCGTACGGAGCCGCACGTCCAGGCGGGGCGCGCGGCCGCGCAGGGCGTCGACAGCCTGCTGTACGTCGCCTCGGTGCACGAGCTGCAGCGCTTCAGCCGGGTGCAGGTCGCCCGGTGGGGCAGCGAGTTCGACGTCCTGCTGACCCCGACCCTTGCGATCGTGCCGCCGCCGGTCGGCGGCCTCCAGGAGGTGCACGCGACGCCGGACGCCACGTCGATGACGGTGTTCGCGATGGCCGTCTTCAACGCCTTCTTCAACATCACCGGGCAGCCCGCCGTGTCCCTGCCGCTCCAGACCACCTCGACCGGGCTGCCGGTGGGCGTGCAGCTGGTCGGCGGGGCGTGGCGGGAGGACCTGCTGGTGCGCCTCGCCTCGCAGCTCGAGGCGGCCGCGCCGTGGGCGGACCGGCGGCCGGCCCTCTAGGCCGCAACCTCAAGCACTGGTCGCGGCGACCAGTTCGGCCATCGCCAGCGGGACGGCCCTGGCCAGGTCGGCCACCTCCGGCATCCGCTCGGCGCAGGCGATGAAGCCGAAGTCCACCCGATCGCGGTAGCTGACCACGGTGATGTTCAGCCCCGGGCCCTCGAGGACAGGACCGAGCGGGTAGAGGCCCTCGATCGCGCCTCCCGCGAAGTAGAGCTGGACCGGCGGGCCGGGCACGTTGGAGATGATGACGTTGTGCACCACCGGGTGCAGGTCGGCCATCCGCATGCCGCTGTAGATGCGGGCGATGGCAGCCGTCATGTTCGGCGGCGCGATCTCGGCAGCCTGCTGGAGCAGGTCACCGCCGACCGCCTCGTTGTCGGCCTTGCCCACGTCGTTGGCCCGCCGTACGACGGCGTGGCGCTCGGCCGGGTCGCCGAGGTCGGTGCCGAGCGTCGTGAACATCGCCGACTGGGCGTTGCCCCCCGTCTTGCCCTCGGTGCGCACCGAGATGGGGCACACGGCGATGAGGCTGCTGTCGGGCAGCTCGCCGCGGTCCTCGAGGTAGTGGCGGAAGGCGCCGCCGAGGACCGAGACGAGCACGTCGTTGAAGGTGCCGCCCGCAGCGCGCTTGACCGTCTTCACGTCGGCGAGGGGCACGTCGGCGTAGGCGACGACCCGGTCCGGCGTGATGCGGCCGTTGAAGGACACCCGCGGCCCGGCGAAGGGGAGCGCACCACCGCCCGACGCCTCGTCGCTGCGCCGGGCGGCGACCACCTTGACCACCGATCGTGCCGCCGTCGGGACCAGCTTGGCTATGCCGAGCGGTCGGGTGATGAGCCCGGTGGCGCTGTGCAGCAGGCGGTCGAGCATCGGCGGCTGCTCGGTCTTCATCTCCTCGGCGAACGCGGCGGCCTCGTCGACCTGCTCCTGCGTACGGCCGCTGGGGTCGAGGTCGAGCAGGGCGCCCAGGATCGCGCCCGCAGCGACGCCGTCGACGGCGCTGTGGTGGACCTTGATGACGACGGCGACGCGCCCGCCCTCGAGGCCCTCGACCACCATCAGCTCCCAGAGGGGGCGGGTCCGGTCGAGCTGCTTGCCGGCGAAGTCCGCGACGACGTCGGCGAGCTGTGACATGCCGCCGGGCGCAGGGCAGTCGGCCTTGCTGAGGTGGCGGTCGACGTCGACGTCGTGCACGTCCACCCAGACCGGGTGGTGCAGTCGCAGGGCGGACGGCAGCAGCCGCCGGCGGAAGACCGGGATGAGCGGGATCCGCTCGCGCAGCAGGT
>JBKJQM010000491.1:0-4489 GCA_046594005.1 Mycobacteriales bacterium | reverse complement strand
GGAGCAGGCGTACGACCAGGTCTCGACGCTGGCGCGCGAGCGCTCGGTGTCGCTGCGGACGGCCGCGCAGATGATCGGCGTGGGCCGGGTGGCCGAGGCGCACCGGACCCGCGGGCTGTACCCGTAGCCGCCGGCGTTCTCGGCGCAGACCCGCAGCGGAGCTACCGGCTCGCGCGGAACTGCGACGCCGTCCGCCGCAGCTCCGGGGAGACCGGTACGCCCTGGCGCAGCAGCGCGTCCGCGAGCCCGCCGGTGCTGCCCGGGTCGGTGGCCGCGGCGCCGCGCAGGGAGGACGAGGCCGCGCCGCCGCCGACCTGCAGCCGGGACGTGGTGGTCGGGGCGCCGGTCGCGAGGTCGGCCTGGCCCGGGTCGGCGCCGGGCAGCACGACCAGCGCGTTGGAGACGGACCGCTCCCGGCCGTCGGAGGGCCGGTTCGCGACCAGGCCGTTGACGACCATCGTCGAGGAGCCGCCGCCGTCGAGGTTGAGGGCGTTGACGGCGCCGAGCGTCTGCATCAGCTCGGCGAGCTCGCGCAGCGTCATGCCGCGGCTGTAGCCGGGCTGCCGGCCGTCGACCACGACGACGAGCAGCTTGCCGTTGGCCGTGGCTCCGACGGCGGTCCGCGAGGCCCGCTCGAAGAAGGCGCCGCTGCCGTCGACGTCACGCGAGATGAAGCCGTTGTCGACGAGGTTCGGGTTGCCGCCCATCGCGTCGACCGCGCCGGGGAAGCCCAGCTGGGTGCGCAGGGTGGCGGTGCTGTCGGCCACCACGGACCGCAGGAAGGCGCCACCCGCGCCGAACGGGTCGCCGGCGAGCATCGCCCCGACCGTCGGCACGTCCGGGCGGCTGCCGCCGCAGCGGGAGGAGCCGATGCGGCTGGGGGTCGTGATGTAGCCGTCGGGTCCGACCGTGCGCTGGCCACCGGGCAGCAGCGCCGCGTAGCAGCGCTCGTCCGGCGGCGTCTCCAGCAGCGCGCCCTGCGCGGTGAAGGCGGACAGGTCGTTGCCGTCGGCGAACCCGTTGTTCCAGCGCGGAGCGCTCAGCGTCGCGGTCGGCGTCGCCGTCGTCGAGGCGGTGACGGTGGCCCGCACGTCGGGGTAGCCCATCGAGAACTTCGTCCCCGTGGCGTCGAGCGAGAAGGCACGGCCGAGGGTGGTCGGCGTCTGGATCAGCCGGCCGTCGTTGGCGTAGAGGTGGACCGGGCGCCCCGAGCCCAGGAAGAAGTCGCCGTTGACGCCGAGGACGGCGCCGCTGCGGCGGACCATCGAGGAGACGGTGTCGGTGCCCTCGAGGCGGTCGTTCGACAGGACGGTCTCAGGGCTGGACGCGGCCGCGAGGTCGATCGTCGCGATGTGGGCGACCCACGGTGCGGACGGGAGGCTGGCGACCTCGTGCGTGACGCCGGGGGCCAGGCCGGGGGTGCGCCGGACGACGGGCCGGTCGCCGCGCAGGCCGAAGCGGGTCGACTGGTACGGGCTCGGGAAGCTGCCCTGGCGGAAGTACCAGGTGCCGTCCCGGAAGAGCCCCGGGGTGTCCTTGCCGTCGTGGTTCCAGTCGCCCGCGACGGGGATGTCGCCGAGGTTGCCGAAGACGAAGCTGCGGCTGGACAGGCCGCCGCTCGCGGCGTCCCGCTGGTACCAGCGCGTGCCGCGTCGTACGGCGATGTCGTCGGTGCCGTTGCCGTCCCAGTCGCCGACGACGGCCACGTCACCGGCCTGGCCGAAGCCGAACTGACGGCTGATGGAGCTGCTGCCGTTGCCGGCGCGCAGGAACCAACGGCCCTTGCGGAACAGCCCGATCGTGTCGACGCCGTCGCCGTCCCAGTCGCCCACGACGGGCTGGTCGCCCGCCGAGCCGTAGCGGACCTGGCGCGCGGTGCCCTGCTCGGCGTCGCGGATCAGCCACACGCCGTCGCGGAACAGGCTGACCGTGCCGACGCCGTCGCCGTCGAAGTCGCCCGCCACCGGCTGGAACCCGGCGATGTGCTCGCGGTAGCTGCGGTTCGGCCCGCCGTCGAGGGCGTCCCGCAGGTACCAGGTGTCGCCGCGGCGCACGCCGATCCGGTCGTACCCGAGCGTCGGCTGCGCCGGCGCCGGCGCGGCCTGCGCCGAGGCCGGAGCCGCGCTCAGGACGGCCGGGACGAGGGGGGCGAGCAGCGCGCCGGCGACGGCGGCAGCGAGCAGGGGACGGCGTACGGGCACGGCGCAGGTCCTTCGGGGCAGCGGGAGGGGGCGGCGGCCAGACCGGTCTGTCCACCGGTGTCCGACTCTGCCATGCGAAGGGCCCCGTTCCGGCGGCTTCGGCGCGTCGTTGCGCTCCTGACACCTGCGGCTCCTGGCGCAGGCGGCCGCCGCCGTGTGCTTCCATGGCGCCGAGCGAACGACAACGGTGTAGTTCGCGCTCCGGACCGGCCCGCAGGAGGAACGATGAGCGGCACGACGACGCCCGCAGCCCTGACCGCCGCGCCCGCCGCCGGTGCGCCCGGCCTCACCGAGCGCGAGTGCGCGGTCCTCGCCTTCGAGCGCCAGTGGTGGAAGTACGCCGGCGCCAAGGAGTCGGCCATCAAGGACCTGTTCGACATGAGCGCCACCCGCTACTACCAGGTGCTCAACACGCTCATCGACAGGCCCGAGGCGCTCGTCGCGGACCCGATGCTCGTCAAGCGCCTGCGCCGCCTGCGGTCGACCCGCCAGCGCACCCGGTCCGCCCGCCGCCTCGGTCTGGACGCCTGAGGCGCCGACGGTGAGCAGCGACGAGGCGGGGTCGCCCTGGGGCGACGCCGGCATCGCCGAGCAGCCCTGGGGCCAGGTGCTGGTGGACCAGGACCCCGAGGCGCAGGATGGGCCCGTGGCCGAGGTCCCCGCGCAGTCCCCGGGACCGCCTGGCCTGACTGCTGCTGACCGGGCCGAGCTCGTGGCGGACGTCGCCGCCCGGCCGCTGACCCGCGACGGCCGCCGCGTGCGGGCTCCACAGCCCGCACGCCTGTCGCCGGCCCGCGCGATCGCCGGCGCGGCGGTCTCCGTCGCCGGTGTCGCCCTGGGGATCGGCACCCTGCTCTGGGTGACCGACGACCCGCAGAACGGCGTCGGGCCGGTCGTCGAGGCCGCGGCCCCCCAGGCGGCCGAGGCCGAGCTGGCCGCACCCCCGGCCGAGTCGGAGTCCGCGCCGGTGGACCCGCCCGCTGCCGTCGTGCCGCCGGCCGCTCCCGTACCCCCGGCTGCTGTGGCGCCGCCTGCGGCGAAGCCGACGCTCGTCGTGCCGGTCACGGTGCTGAACAACAGCAACCGCACCGGCCTGGCCGACCGGGCCGCCGCCCGCTTCTCCCGCGGTGGCTGGCCGGTCCGGCTGACGGGCAACTTCCGCGGGCAGATCCCGGTGACGACCGTCTACTACGACCCGGGCTTCGAGGCGAACGCCCGCGCCTTCGCGCGCGCCTTCGACGGCATCGTGCGCGTACGCCCCCGCTTCGCGACGCTGCCGGCGCGCGGCGTCGTCGTCGTGCTCACGCGGGAGTTCGGCGCCTGACGCCCGGGGGCAGGGGACCTGGTGTGCGCACCCTGCCGGTCCTCCTCCTGCTGCTCCTGACCGGCTGCTCGGGAGGTGACGACACCGTGGCAGCCGACCCTGCCACCGAGCTCCAGGTGGCACTGGTCGCCACCGCGGGCGCTGCGCCGCAGACCTGGACGCTCACCTGCGAACCGCCCGGCGGCGACCACCCGGACCCGGCGGCGGCCTGCGCGGACCTGGCCCGGGAGGCGATGCCGTTCGCGCCCCTGTCCGGCGACGTCTGCACCGAGATCTACGGCGGCCCGCAGACCGCGGTCGTGCGCGGGACCTACAAGGGCACGCCGGTGCAGCTCGAGCTGTCCCGCAGCGACGGCTGCCGCATCGCGCAGTGGGACCGCCTCGGGGCCGTGCTTCCCGCAGCGCCGTGACCGCCGGCCTCGACGCGCTGCGGGCCTGTCCCGCGCGGGCGGTCGTGGCGCTCGACTACGACGGGACGCTCGCCCCGGTCGTCCACGACCCGATGCAGGCGGTGCCGGCTGACGGGGCCGTCGAGGCCCTGCAGGTCCTCGCCCCCCACGTCGGCACCCTGGCGCTGGTGACCGGCCGGCCTGCGGACGTCGTGGTGCAGCTCGCCGGGCTGGAGCGGGTGCCCGGGCTGGTGGTGCTGGGGCAGTACGGCGCGCAGCGCTGGTCCGGGGGTGAGGTGCAGAGCCCGCCGCCGCTGCCCGGGATCGCCGAGGCCCGCGACCGGCTCGCCGCGCTGGCCGACGCCGAGGGCGCGGTCGTGGAGGACAAGGGCCTCGCGCTGGTCGTCCACACGCGGCGCAGCCCCGACCCGGCCGGAGCGCTGGCCCGCCTGGAACCACCCGTGCGCGCGCTGGCGGCACGACTCGGCCTCGAGGTGCACCCCGGTCGGCTGGTGCTCGAGGTCCGGCCGCCCGGCTACGACAAGCGAGCAGCGCTGCTGTCGCTGTGCGAGCCG
>JBKJQM010000414.1:0-6281 GCA_046594005.1 Mycobacteriales bacterium | reverse complement strand
GTAGTACTCGCTGCGGTGGTGCTCGCCGATCCCGAAGGAGTGCAGGCCTGCCTGGTCAGCGGTGACGACCTCCTCGAGCAGGTGCTCGATCCGCTCGACGGGCCCCACCACGCGTTCAGTGGCGGGGTCGGTGACGGCGCTGACGAAGCTGTCGATGCCGATCTTCACGCGGCTCCTTCTGGGTCTGTCCCGTAGAAGCGGTGCTGCGGGCGCCTGCTTCCCGTACGGGGGAACTGCACGTGACGCGCGCTGAGTGCTGCTGCCGCAGAGCACCGCATGTCCATGCCGCGAAGCTGACCGCGCTGCGAAGCGTCAGGCGACGATCTTCCAGTACGAGTCCTTGCGCCGGATCCGGCCGTCGGCAGCCAGGTCGAACAGGTCACAGCCGCGGACGCGAACAGGCTCCCCGGAGGTCGTCGTCCCGGTGAGCAGCCACGTGGACACCGCATGGTCGCCGCAGAGCCAGTGCTCGTCGTCGCTGTACTGGACGTCGGGAATGCCGACGAAGCGGGCGGCCAGCCCTTGGCGCACAGCCTCGTGTCCGCTGTACCTCGTGCCCCACGGCTGGTCCCCGCGCGGCGTCTCGAGGACGCAGTCGTCGGTGAAGAACCTCATGATCTGGTCGAGGTCGTGCGTGTTGAACGCCTCGATGAGCGAGCTCAGCGACAAGTCGTTCGGCACCAGTCCACCCTCCCATCTCTGAGCGGCGGGAACCAGGGGTACGCCTCGGGGAAGGCATCGAACTCCCACGGCGTCAGGGACATCGCTCCTGACCACCCTCGTGGACGGCGGGCGCGGCCACGAGCTCGCGGGGTCGCGGAGCAGGACGTCGTCGCGCCCGCACGTCCTGGACAACGAGCGGACGCCGATGACGTGCGGGCTCAGGACTGTCCTCGCCAGGCCGGATGAGCACGGTGGGGCGGGTGCGTGCACCGTTCAGCGGCGTCGGCGGTCAGTCCCGTGCCCGGCCGAGCGACGCGGTGCCGCAGCAGGCGACCCTGGGCACGGTGCCGTGACTGCTGCTTGGTCGAGCCAGCGCCCAGAGGCTCACGGCTGTGGCATTGACAGTGACGAGGCCGGCGCGGGCGCGATCAGCGCACCGCCAGCAGCGTCGTGGCGTGCGCTGCTCACCTGGAGGACATCGGCCCTGGAGTCGCAGCACCGCAGCCAACAGGGCTCGAGGTGGTGTTCGACAGCCCCCGCGACGTGCGGACCGCATCGAACATCAGGCCGCCGCAGAGCCCACCGCGGGCTACGGGGCTCCGGATCGCGTCGATGGCATCAAGGTTGACGCCCCTCACCGTCGCGGCGGCTCACAGCGCAACGGCGTCGGCAAGAGCTGCCTCCCGCACCCGGGGTTCAGCCTGCTGACCGGCGCGTGATCGGCCTTGGCCGAGGCGATCTCGCAGACGCAGCCGAGGCCTGAACTCAGGTCTGACCGTGCTCGCGCCCGTACGCCGCCAAGACGTCGTCGGCGGTGCCCTGGACCCCCAGGTACTGGCTGTCGAGGTGGTCCGCCAACTCATCGACCGCGCGGCGCATGACCTCGCCGGCCACCCGGCGCTGCGGTTCACCGTCGCCGGCCGCTGTACGCGCGAGGGTCAGGGTCGCCGGTAGAACCCGCGCCAAGGACGTCTGCGGGCCGTCGTGGAAGTAGTACGACTCCGTGTACTGGAGCAGGTCGACCCGCACGGCCGAGAGCTCGGCGGCGAGGGCGTGCAGCACCGACGGCGGGAGAGCGGCGGCGTCCTGCCCGCCGAGCAGCCGCAGCCGGACGGCCAGGGCCCGGCGACGGCCGAGCGCCGGGTAGAGCTGCAAGATCCACGTGACCGAGGCGGTGAGAAGGGCGAAGCCCAGCATCGCCTCGAGCGGCACGGCGAGACGCAGCCAGCCGGTGGTGGGCACGACGTCGCCCAGCCCCAGTGTGGCGACGACGACGAGCGAGACGTACATCGCGTCGACGATCGATGAGCGCTGCGCTGGGTCCAGGCCGGTGGCGTAGGAGAACCCCGCAGGCAGGTGCGGCAGGTAGACTAGGGCCCAGCCGACGACGGTGAGCAGCGTCCACACGGCGATGACCAACAGCAGGGTCAGCGGGCCGGCCAGGACCATCGTGCGGGGGCCCGACCGGCGGGCGACACACCAGGTGCCGCGCATGACGATGCGGCTCAGGCGGCCGCGACCGGCGGGGTGCAGCAGCGTATGGAAGATGTCGCGTACGACGACGAGGATGAGCAGGCCACCCGTTGCCGTCTGGGCCGCCGTCACGGCTGCTGTCCCGGTGACGATCACGGCGCCACCGACGACCGGACTGCGCCTGTACCGACAGCCGGCGCCAGGCTCGCCGCGGCGGCGGTGGGCGCAGCGACTGAGCTCCACCGCTCGGTGTGGGTGTCCGCCGGCGCGTCGCGGTCGCCAAGGACCTGGGCGAGCCGACGCAGGTAGCGCCCGACCCGGTTGCCCACGTCGGACAGGTCGTCGAACAGCGAGGGCGCCGGGACAAGGGCGGTCGTGGTCCCAGAGAAGTCATTCATGCACCGGGACTACCCGCCGCCTGGTCGGTGACGCTCGGAGCGTTCCCACGGGAGGATCCTCGTACCGGACAGCGGTGAGCAGCCACCTTCGCCGGGGCTGAGCCATGCGCGCGACTCGTGAGCAGGAAACGCGCCGTCGCGGGCCGGACGGGTCCGCCCAGTCATGCACACGGCCGGGACGGCTGGTCGTCGCCGCACGGCAAGAAGGAGCGCCCGTGACGTACGCCGCTCGGCACCCTCAGGAACATCCGCTTCTTGCGTCGATCGGACGTCGAGGCGGCAGAGATCACTCCGCCGTCAGCTGCCCTGTGCTGCCTGTGGCGTACGCGGCTGCGGACGGTGGACCTAGCCTTGACGACGATGGACGCCCGTGACCTCGACGCGCTGATCGACCTCGTCAGAGGTGGCGGCGTGGTCGTGCTCAGCGGAGCAGGTCTGTCGACGGAATCGGGGATCCCGGACTACCGCGGGCCGACCGGAGCTGTCCGACCGTCCACGCCGATGACCTACCAGGTCTTCACCGGTGACCCGGCGGCCCGGCGGCGGTACTGGGCGCGCAGCCACCTCGGCTGGCAGGTCATCGCGCGAGCCCGCCCCAACGCGGGCCACCTCGCGGTGACCGAGCTCCAGTCGCTCGGCCTGCTCTACGGTCTCGTGACGCAGAACGTGGACGGGCTGCACACCGCCGCGGGTGCGCGCGACGTCGTCGAGCTCCACGGCAACCTGGACCGGGTCGTGTGCCTGGACTGCGGCGACCTCACGCCCCGCACCGAGCTCGACACGCGACTGCGCGCGGCCAACGCCGGCTGGTCGGCCCAGGCCACCGCCGTCAACCCCGACGGCGACGTCAGCCTGCCGGACGAGGCGCTCGACGGCTTCGTGGTCGTGCCCTGCACCGTCTGCGGCGGGGTCCTCAAGCCGGACGTCGTCTACTTCGGGGAGACCGTTCCGGGCGACCGCGTCGAGCGGTCCTTCGCCCTGGTGCACTCCGCGCGGCTGCTTCTCGTCCTCGGCTCGTCGCTGAAGGTCATGTCCGGCCACCGCTTCGTCCTGCGCGCGGCCAAGCTCGGCATCCCGGTCGCGATCGTCAACCAGGGCGAGACTCGCGGCGACCCGCACGCCACCATCAAGGTGGAGGAGCCGCTGGGACAGGTCCTCCCGGAGCTGGTCCGGTCGGCGCGCGCTCTGCAGTCGTAGGCACCGGCGCGGAGGACACGCCGCTGACGACGCTGCTGGACGTCTCGTACAACACCGCGATCGACGGGGCGGCGTTGGTCGATGCCCCATTCATCGGCTGCGGGAACGGACTACGCAGCGCTGGGCAGGACGTCGCCGCGCAGGTCGTCCGTGAGGTCGCCCGTACGACCGGCGCGGTGCGCCCGGCGGCCAGGGCCGTAGACCCACGCCAGGAACGCCGCCCACACCACGGCGCCGATGCCGATGCGGGCCCAGGTCGGCAGCGGCGACGGCGTCACGAACGCCTCGACGATGCCGGAGACGAGCAGCACCAGCGCCAGGCCCAGGGCGCCGGAGACCAGGGAGCGACCCTCCTCGGCGAGGGCCCGCGAGCGGGTGCGGCCGCCCGGGTCGACGACCGTCCAGCCGAGCTTGAGGCCGAGGCCGCAGGCCACGAAGACGGCGGTCAGCTCGAGCAGCCCGTGCGGGAGGATGAGGCCGAAGAACAGCCCCGCCTTGCCGTTGGCGGCGAGCAGACCGCCTGCCACACCGACGTTCACGGCGTTCATGAACAGCACGTACAGCACCGGGATGCCCAGGAGGACGCCGAACAGGATGGACTGCGCGGCGACGTAGGCGTTGTTGGTGAAGACCCGCGCCGCGAAGTCCTGAGCGGGGTTGGAGCTGTAGTACGACTCGAAGTCCTCGTTGACCAGCTTCTGCACGACGTCGGGCGGCGCGACGGCCAGCTGCGCCTCCGGGTGGCCGGCGATGAACGTGCCGAGGCTGACCGCGACGACCAGGAAGAACACGGTCGCGCCGATCGACCACCAGCGCGTCCGGTAGACGATCGCCGGGAAGTCGGCCTGGAGGAACCGCGCCACGTCGGACCACGCCGCGCCGCGGCCGCCGGCCACGACGCCCCGAGCCCGCGCCACGAGCGACGACAGCCGGCCCACCAGGACCGGGTCCCGGCCGGCGCTCTGCACGACGGACAGGTGGGTGGCGGTGCGCTGGTAGAGGTCGACCAGCTCGTCGACCTGGGCGCCGCTCAGCCGGCGGGGCCGGGACGCCGTCCCGAGCAGTGCCTCGAGCCGGGCCCACTCGCCGCGGTGGGCGGCGACGTACGCGTCCAGGTCCACTCCTGCAGACTAGGTGCGTCACGTCGGGTGTGCCCAGGTGCGGAGGTGCGGTGTCCCAGCTCGTCACGGGTGAGGCCGTCGCGCTCGACCTGCGCACTGCGGCGCTGCCGTCCCGGCTCGTCGCGGCCGCTATCGACGCCCTCGCGCAGCTCCTGGTGCTGGCCGTCGTCGGCGGCATCGCGACCGCGGTCTCGTTCGACCTGTCCGCCGCCGCGGTCGACGCGCTCAGCATCCTGACGCTGATCCTCGTACTGGTCGTCTACCCGGTCACCTTCGAGACGCTGCTGCGCGGGCGCACCCCGGGCAAGGCCGTCATGGGGCTGCGCGTCGTGCGGGACGACGGCGGCCCCATCGGCTTCCGCCAGGCGCTGGTGCGCGGGCTGTCCGGGGCGTTCCTGGAACGACCCGGCATCACCTTCTTCGTGGGCGGTGTCGTCACATCGCTGCTCAACGCCCAGGGCAAGCGGATCGGCGACCTGCTCGCCGGAACGCAGGTCCTGCAGGAGCGGGTGTCCGTGCGCGGTGGCGAGGTCGCCACGATGCCGCCGCCACTGGCGTCCTGGGCGGCCGGCCTGGACCTGTCACGGCTGACGAACGACCTCGCGCTGTCGGTGCGCCAGTTCCTGGCCCGGTCGGGCAAGCTCACCGACGCCGCGCGCGAGCAGCTCGGCGGCCAGCTCGTGCGGGCGGTCACCGACGCCGTGGGTCCCCCGCCGCCGGGCACGCCCGGCTGGGCGGTGCTGTCGGCGGTGCTCGCCGAGCGACGGCGGCGCGAGTACGAGCGGCTGGCCGGTCCGGTGGTCGCAGCGCCGGCTCCCCCGACGCCTCAGCGCCCCGCACCACAGACGCACCCCGAGCCGGAGGCGCCGCCGGTGGTCGGTCCGGGCGGGTTCGCCGCGCCGTTCTAGTCCGGCCGAGCGTCACCGGATGGCGTCCCCGTACGGGGCGGTGTCGGTGACCAGATGCGGAAGATCATCGCGAGGGGGGCGAGAACGGCGGAGGGCCCGCCGTCCCTCGCGGGAAGACGGGCCCTCCGGCCGATCAGTGGTGCTTAGTAGCGGTACATCTCGCTCTTGTACGGGCCCTCGACGTCGACGCCGATGTACTCCGCCTGCTCCTTGCGGAGCTTGGTGAGCTTCACGCCGAGCGCGTCCAGGTGCAGGCGCGCGACCTTCTCGTCGAGGTGCTTCGGGAGCACGTAGACCTGGGTCTCGTACTCGTCGTTCTTGGTCCACAGCTCGATCTGGGCGATCGTCTGGTTCGTGAAGCTGTTGCTCATCACGAACGACGGGTGGCCGGTCGCGTTGCCGAGGTTGAGCAGGCGGCCCTCGGACAGCACGATGATCTTCTTGCCACCAGCCTTCGCT
The DNA here is from genome assembly GCA_046594005.1 of Mycobacteriales bacterium. Taxonomy (GTDB): domain Bacteria; phylum Actinomycetota; class Actinomycetes; order Mycobacteriales; family SCTD01; genus SCTD01. The sequence continues at coordinate 62 of JBKJQM010000414.1, read as the reverse complement.
TCGTCTGCGTCGCGCTCGGCAGGGAAGATCCACTGGTGGACCTGCGGCTTGATCCCGTCCTT
>JBKJQM010000105.1:0-5097 GCA_046594005.1 Mycobacteriales bacterium | reverse complement strand
GCGGTGTGGGTGAAGGTGACGACGGCACCGAGCTGCAGGGCCTGCCGCCGGGTGCCCCGCTGGCCGACGAGGTAGGCAGCCATGACGGTCTTGCCGTGACCGGGGGCGAGGGCGTGCACGACGCCGAAGAGCACGGCCGCGGCGAGGGACAGCAGCGCGAACGGCACCGTCAGGTCCGGCCGGCCGAGGAAGTCGGTGAACGCCCGGGACACCCGGTCCACGCCGCGCGGCGACACCTCGTCGGAGGTGACGGCGCCGGCGCCGGTCCCGGCGGAGCAGGCCGCGCCGGCGCGCACGTCGAAGCGGGCGGTCGTCACGTCGAGCGGCGACTGCAGGAGGTCCTGGGGGTACGCGCTCAGCAGCTGGGAGGGGCTGTCGACCGGGACGTCGGAGGAGCGCAGCGCACCGCACTCGGAACCGGCGGTGACCTCGCGCCAGCCGTTGCGCTCCCCGGCGACCGGGTCGGCGAACTCGACCGACCGCTCCGGCCGGGTGCCGGTGGTCCACGTGCACGACAGCCGTGTGGTCGCCAGACCCGCCGCTCCGGTGCGCTCCGCACCGCTCGAGGAGGTGAGCGAGAGGTCTGCAGCGGAGCCGTCCACCACGACGGACAGCAGCGGCGCGACGCGCGCGCACTCGCGGCCGGCGTACGCGGTCAGCTCGGCCGGCGACAGCGCGCCGTCCCGGTCGGTGTGGACGCCGGCGCGGGCCTGGCCGGGCTGCACGGTGGGGATCTCGGCGAGGTCGACGACGTGGGTGACCTCGAGGCCGGTCTCGGTGACCACCAGCCGGTCGGCGGTGTTCACGGTGAAGTTGCCAAGCGGGTGCGCGGAGGCGGAGCCGGCGGGCACGACGGCCAGGGCCAGGGCGCCGAGGACGACGGCGAGGGCGCGTCTCACCGCAGCGAGTCGAGCAGCGCGCGAGCCTTGGGCGCCTGCAGCGGGTTGAACGCCGGGTTGAGGTCGAGGGCGCGCTGCAGGCTCTTCCGGGCAGCCGCGCGGTCGCCGACCGCGGCTTCGATGACGCCGAGGTGGTAGGCGAGCACCGGCGAGCGCAGGCCCAGGCGGGCAGCGGCGCGCGCGACCGGCAGGGCCTCCCGGTCCCGGCCGGCGGAGTGCAGCGCCCAGGCGTACGCGTCCTGGGTCAGGATCGCGAGGGGCCGCTTGGCGTAAGCCTTCTCGGCACTGGCGGCGGCGGCGGCGGGCGTGCCGTGGTCGGCCTCGAACAGGGCCAGCTCGGTGTCGACGTCCTGGCCGTTCGCGGCATAGAGCTGCTGCGTGGCGCGCAGGACGGCGTACTGCTCCTGCGCCGCGTCCTCCTGCCCGGTCGACTCGAGCAGCTCGCCGTACGCGACCAGGAACTCGGGCGCCGGCAGCTTCTCCACGACGGTCCGGTACTCCGAGGCGGCAGCCGTCGGGTCGCCGGTCGCCGCCAGGACCTTGGCGCGTCCGGCGACCAGCGGCAGGTAGGCCGGGTCTGCGGCAAGGCCCTTCTCGTACGCCGCACGGGCGGCAGCCAGATCACCCTCGTTCCAGGCGATCTCGCCGAGGTAGTACTGCGCGAACGCCTTGTCCGCCGGGGCGGTCGCCTGCGTCTCCGCCTGCTCGAGCAGCTGCCGCGCGCGCGTGTTGTCACCGCGCAGCTCGAAGGCGTACGACGCCCGGGTCAGCCCGTCGACGGCGGGGGAGAGGTCGAGCAGCCGCTGCACGGCGTTGCGCGCCTCGTCGTAGCGGCCGAGCTCGTTGAGGGCGTCGCTGCGCACGGCCCACGTCGTCGGGCTGAAGTCGTTGATGGCCAGGGACTTCTGCGTGAGCGCCAGCGCGCCGGCGAAGTCGTGCTTGGCGGCGGCGAGCGTCGCCTGACCGGTCAGGGCCGCGTCGTTGTCGTCCGGGTGCAGCTCGAGCGACTTCGCGAACGCGCCCTCGGCCTTGGAGTAGTAGGTGGGATCGGCGGACAGCCGGGCCTGCTGCACGTACGCCAGCCCCAGCCCCGACCACGCGGGGTACTTCCCGGGGACGCGCGCGAGCTCGGCCTGCAGCGCCGCGATCGTGCCCTCGGCCGCGCGCGGAGCGGACGTCCGCTCGGTGGAGACCGGATCGCGGGGGGAGCCCGTCGCCGTACCCAGAGCGAGCAGCCCGCCGGCCAGCGCCACCACGGCGGCGCCGGACAGGGCGCGTCGGGTCCAGCGCTGCATGCGGGGTGGTCCTTCCTCCGGTCGGCCAACGGTACGACCTGACGTTCGCTCCAGAGCGCCGTACGGCTTGCCCGTACGGCCGATCCGGACATGTCGGACAGTCCGGCAGGTGTCACCAGTCCGACAACGATCCGAAACGGGGCGCCGCACGAAGGCTCTTCGAGCGGCCCCTGTGGCGTGGCTCGGCACGGCGTGACACGTTCCACCCCGGGTGCCCCCTGACCCGGTCCCGCACGCACCACCCGAATCAAGGAGATCCATGGCTGTAACCCCGCGGCAGACGACGCGACGACGCGTCCTCGCCATCCTCGCGGCCAGTGCGACGGCCGCTTCCAGCGCCGCCCTGCTGGCCCCCGGCACCTCGTCGGCGTCCAGCCACCGCGAGGCGCCGTACACGCAGACCGACCCGGCCGTGGACAACACGGACACCTACGCCTTCGTGTCTCCCGACGCGCCGGACACGGTGACGCTGATCGCCAACTGGCTGCCGTTCCAGGAGCCCGCCGGTGGTCCGAACTTCTTCCCGTGGGACCCGACGGCGCGCTACGAGATCCACGTCGACAACAACGGTGACGCCAAGCCGGACATCACCTACCGCTGGCTGTTCAAGGACATCGACGCCCGCGGCACCGCCGAGCGGGGTGCCAACGACGGCACCTTCCTCTACAACGACGGGCCGGTGACCTCCTTCGACGACGCCGCCCTGAAGTTCAAGCAGACCTACACGCTGCAGGCGGTCACCTACAACGCGAACGGCGGCGAGAACGCGCCGGTCGCGATCGTCACCGACGGCAAGGTCGCGCCGAGCAACGTCGGCAGCGCGTCGATGCCGGACTACGTGAAGCTGCGCAACGAGGCCGTCGCCGCCACCCTCGGTGGTGGCAAGTCCTACGTCGGCCAGGCGGACGACCCGTTCTACCTGGACCTGCGCATCTTCGACCTGCTGTACGGCGGCAAGGACTTCTCGGAGAGCGGCTACGACACGCTGTCCGGCTACAACGTCAACACCGTGGCGCTGCAGCTCCCGAAGAACCTGCTGAGCGCCAACGGCGACGCGACCAAGAACCCGGTCATCGGCGTCTGGTCCACCACGTCCCGCGCCAAGACCCGCGTCTTCGCGGACAACAACGCGACGCCGACGACCGGCGTCAACGACAGCAGCGACACGACCTCCGACTCCGGCCAGTTCGTCCAGGTCTCGCGCCTGGGCAACCCGCTGGTCAACGAGGCCGTCGTGCCGGCGAACCTCAAGGACTTCTTCAACCGTTCCACCCCGGACACGGACGGGAAGTTCCTGCCGAAGGTGCAGGACCCCGAGGTCCCGATCCTCGTCGAGCTGCTCTACAAGGTCCCGAACCCGAACAAGCTGGACAACCCGGCTGCCAAGAACCGCAACGACCTCGTCGGTGCGTTCCTGACCGGCTTCTCCAAGGCGGCCTTCGACGGTGGTGACGGTCCCGGTGGCAAGGCTCCGAGCTACGGCGGCGCTGCTGCCGGCGTCGTCAACGCCGACCTGAACGACCTCAACCTGAACCAGGCCGCCAACGGCGCTGCCCAGCCGGCCGAGTACCTGCGCCTCAACACCGCCGTGCCGCCGACCCAGGTCGGCGACGCGAAGTTCAGCCGCCTCGGCGTCGTCGGCGGCGACCTCGCCGGCTTCCCGAACGGCCGCCGCCTGCAGGACGACGTCGTCGACATCGCCCTCCAGGTCCTCGAGGGCAAGCTCATCAACCCCGAGGGTGCTGTCGCCACTGCGGTCTCCGGCCTCGGTGACGGCGTCAACGCCAACGAGCGGGAGCGCCCGCTGCTGGGCAGCTTCCCGTACATCGCCGACCCCAACTCGGGCTCCGACCCGCGCAAGGGCACGACGCCGGTGAGCTTCCAGCAGAACTTCACCAGCGCCAACGGCGTCGTCACGGCGAACGCCACGCGCATCACGCCGGCTGCTGCCGGTGGGTTCGCCCAGCTGTACCGCATCAACGCGGACGGCTCCGCCACCGGTCTCGGCTCCTCGGCGATCTCCGCCGACGGCTCGATGACCGTCGTCAAGCGGTTCCCGGTCAAGGCCGGTACCCGCATCACGCTGAACTGGCGCGTCTTCCCGAAGCGCGGCTCGGCTGCCCAGGAGAACCGCGGCATCCCGACCACCATCACGGTCAGGTAGCTCTCCCTCTCCTCGCTCCGACACCGGGGCGGTCCCTTCGGGGGCCGCCCCGGTGGCGTGCCACCCTGCTGTCCCCGTCTGCAATGGAGCCCTCCGTGCGCCGCGCCGCCCCTGTCCTGCTGGCCCTGCCGCTGCTGCTCGGCGCCTGCTCGTCCGGCCCCGACCTGCCGAAGGAGAGCGCCTTCGCGCAGGGCACCTGCCGTACGGCCGCTCCCGACGTGATCGCGGTCGGCGCTGCCCTGCCCGAGCTGGGGGACGGCCCGAAGGTCGACGCCGACCTCCGCAGCAGCCTGCAGGAGGCGCAGGACCGCCTGAGCGCGCTCGCCGAGACAGCGGAGCCCACCTACAAGCCGGCCCTCGACGCCCTGGTCCTCTCGATCGGCCTGGTGCGCATCCGGGCCGACGGCAACACCTACGAGCCCGCGCTCGGCAAGGACCTGCAGGCGTCGTACGACAAGCTCGTCAAGATCTGCACCGGCTCTGCGTAGGCTCGACCGGCCCGCTCCCCACTGCTGATCGGCGCTCCGTTGCCCGTGCCCTCGCCCGGCCCCGACTCCCGCTGGCGCTGCACCGTGTGCGGCAACCTGACGCGGTTCGACGTCACCCGCGCGACGCGGGCGCAGGAGTACGTCCACGTCGACCTCGCCGGCCGGCAGGTCGTGGAGGAGCGCGAGCTGCTCGTCGACACCGTCGAGCGGGTCGTCTGCCGCTGGTGCAAGGCCGTCGACCAGGTCGAGGT
>JBKJQM010000093.1:0-5929 GCA_046594005.1 Mycobacteriales bacterium | reverse complement strand
GGAGCAGGGCGTCCTGTTCTCCGTGCACCTGAAGGCCACGATGATGAAGGTCAGCGACCCGATCATCTTCGGCCACGTCGTGAAGGTGTACTTCGCCGACGTGTTCGCCCGCTACGCCGACGATCTCGCTTCCGTCGGCGCCGACCCGAACCAGGGCCTCGGCGGTGTCCTGGCGGACCTGCAGAAGTTCCCGGCGGACAAGCGGGCGGAGATCGAGGCCGCCATCTCGGCGGCGTACCAGTCCGGCCCCGCGCTGGCGCAGGTCGACTCGGCGCGGGGCATCACCAACCTGCACGTCCCGAGCGACGTCATCATCGACGCCTCCATGCCGGCGGCCATCCGCTCGTCGGGCCAGATGTGGAACGCGTCCGACCAGCTCCAGGACACCAAGTACGTCATCCCGGACTCCTCCTACGCCGCGCTCTACGACGAGACGCTCAAGCACTGCAAGCAGCACGGCGCCTTCGACCCGACGACCATGGGCACGACGCCGAACGTCGGGCTCATGGCGCAGAAGGCCGAGGAGTACGGCAGCCACGACAAGACCTTCGAGATCCCGGCAGCCGGTCGGGTCGAGGTGGTCGACGAGGCCGGCACCGTCGTGCTGACGCAGGACGTCGAGGCCGGTGACATCTTCCGTGCCTGCCAGACCAAGGACGCCCCCGTCAAGGACTGGGTGCAGCTGGCGGTCCGCCGCGCGCGGGCCACCGGCGTGCCGACGGTGTTCTGGCTGGACGAGACCCGCGCGCACGACGCCGAGGTCCTGAAGAAGGTCCGCAGCTACCTCTCGGAGGAGCAGACTGACGGCCTGCAGATCGAGGTCATGGACGTCGCTGAGGCCACGCGCTTCACCCTCGAGCGGGCGCGCAAGGGCGAGGACACCATCTCGGTCACGGGGAACGTCCTGCGCGACTACCTCACCGACCTGTTCCCGATCCTCGAGCTCGGGACCAGCGCGAAGATGCTGTCGATCGTGCCGCTCATGAACGGCGGCGGCCTGTTCGAGACCGGCGCCGGCGGCTCGGCGCCCAAGCACGTGCAGCAGCTTGTGAAGGAGGACTACCTGCGGTGGGACTCGCTCGGTGAGTTCCTCGCACTGGCCGTCTCGTTCGAGTTCCTCGGCGAGAAGACCGACAACGCGCGTGCGGCCCTGCTCGGCACGACGCTCGACCAGGCGACTGGCCGGGTGCTCGAGGAGAACCGCTCGCCGGCCCGCAAGGTCGGCCAGATCGACAACCGGGGCAGCCACTTCTACCTCGCGCTGTACTGGGCGCAGGCACTGGCCGAGCAGACCGAGGACCCGGATGCCGCAGCCCTGTTCGCCGACCTGGCCACGCGGCTGGCCTCCGACGAGGCCACCATCAACGCCGAGCTGCTCGCGGTCCAGGGCGGACCGGCGGACATCGGCGGCTACTACTACGTCGACAAGGCCAAGACCGACGCGGTGATGCGCCCGAGCGAGACGTTCAACCGGGCGCTCGCCGAGTTCTAGCCTCGCGCGTCCTCCACGGCCGCAGCTCCCCGCCCGGGGGCTGCGGCCGTCGTGCGTCCGCACCTCATAGGCTGGTCGGGTGGAGCCACCTTCTCGACCGGCGTGCACCGACCCGACCGCGGGCAGGTGCGCGCCGTGAGCGACGTCCTCGTGAGCATCGCCCTGATCCTCGGGCTGATCCTGTTCGGAGCGGTCTTCGTCGCCGGTGAGATCTCGCTGATCTCGCTGCGCGAGAGCCAGATGTCCGCGCTCGCCCAGAAGGGTCGCCGCGGTGCGCGCGTCGCCTCGCTGGCCTCCAACCCCAACCGGTTCCTGGCGGCCGTGCAGATCGGCGTGACCGCAGCAGGCTTCCTGTCGGCCGCCTTCGGCGAGGCGCGGCTGTCCAGCCACCTCGCACCGGTGCTGGTCGATGCCGGTCTGGCCGAGGGCGTGGCCGACGTGGTGTCCCTGGTGCTCATCACGCTGGCGATCAGCTACGTCGCGATCACCATCGGGGAGCTCGTCCCGAAGCGGCTCGGCCTGCAGCGGGCCGAGGGCACCGCGCTGCTGCTGGCGCCGGTGGTCGACCGCTTCGCGCGGCTGGCCCGGCCGGTGATCTGGCTGCTGTCGCTGACGACGAACCTCGTCGTCCGGCTGCTCGGTGGCAACCCGGACAGCCGGCGCGAGACCATCACCGAGGACGAGCTCCGCGGCATGGTCGCCGCCCACGAGTCGCTCACCAAGGACGAGCGCAAGCTCATCGACGACGTCTTCGCGGCCGGTGAGCGCCAGCTCCGCGAGGTGATGCTGCCCCGCACCGAGGTGGCCTTCCTGGAGGCCAGCATGACGCTGAGCCGCGCCATCAAGGAGACGGCCGAGCAGCCGCACTCCCGCTACCCGGTGGCCGGCAGCTCGCAGGACGACGTGATCGGCTTCCTGCACGTACGCGACCTGATGGTGCCGGCGGCCAAGGCGCGCGGCATGAGGGTGGCGGACGTGGTCCGTGAGGTGAAGCTCATGCCGGGCACCAAGCGGGTGCTGCCGGCCATGTCCGAGATGCGCCGCGAGGGCCACCACATGGCCATCGTCGTCGACGAGTACGGCGGCACCGCCGGGATCGTCACGCTCGAGGACCTCATCGAGGAGGTCATCGGCGACATCCGCGACGAGTACGACGTCGAGGGCGACGACCCGCTGCGCTTCCGCGGCGGTGACGTGGAGGCCGACGGCCTGCTGAACCTCGACGAAGTCCGCACCGTCACCGGCGTCTCGCTGCCCGAGGGCCCGTACGAGACGCTCGCCGGCTACGTGATGGCCTGCCTCGGCCACGTCCCCCGCGCCGGCGAGGCCGTCGAGGTGGACGGCCACCGGCTCGAGGTCACCGAGCTGGACGGCCGCCGCATCGCCCGCGTGCGCGTGACCCCGCTGGAACCTGTCGAGCTCGAGGAGACCGCATGAGCGCGCCCGTGCACAGCACCTTCTCCAGCGGCGGCTCGGTGGACGAGGTCTACGGCCTGCTGACCTCGCCTGCCTGGGTGGCCACGAAGGCGGAGCGGTTCGGCGACGGCTCCTGCGTGACCGAGCGCCAGGAGCGCCCGGACGGCGGACTGCTGCTGGTGGTGTCCCGGACGCTGCCGGACGGCGTCCCGGGCTTCCTGCAGCGCTTCCTGCCCAGCGACGGCCGCGTCCTGGAGACCTTCGACTGGGAGCCCGGCACGGGTGACGGCACCCGTACCGGCCGCTGGCACGCCGTCATCCCGGGGGCGCCCGCCAAGCTCGGCGGCACCATGCGGCTCGACCCGATCGCGGCCGGCAGCACCTACACGATCCAGGGCGAGGTGACCGTCAAGGTCCCCCTGATCGGCGGCAAGGCGGAGGGCTTCATCGCCGACATGGTCCAGAAGCTGGCGGCCAAGGAGGCCGACCTGCTCGTCGGTCAGGTCTAGACGCTCTCTCCCGCGCGCACCACGGTCCAGCGGGCGCACGCGAAGTCGCGGTTGCGGACGACGTCCTCGAGCCGCAGCTCGACGCGGCGGGGGAGCAGCGCGGCGCCCGCGCCCAGGGCCACCGGCGCGTACTGCACCCACAGCTCGTCCAGCAGGCCCGCTTCGACGAACTGCCCGGCCAGGGCGCCGCCCCCGACGACCCACACCGCGAGATCACCTGCTGCGGCGACCATCTCCGCGTGCGGCCCGACGACGTCGCCGCGCACGAAGCGGACATCGCCGCGGGGCGCCGGCAGCTCGCGGGTGGTGAACACCCAGGTCGGCTGCTCGTACGGCCAGTCCCGAGCGGTGTCGCCGCCCAGCTCGTGCTCGAGGACCCATAGGTAGGTCGTCGCGCCCATCACGAGTGCGCCGACCTGCTCGACGAAGGCCTCGTAGCCCATCGGCCCGCGGGTGTCGACGTCCCGGGAGAGCAGCCAGGACAGCGTCTGCTCGGGCTCGGCGATGAAGCCGTCCACGCTGGAGGCGGTGAAGTAGGTCGTGGTCATGGCGCTCCCGCCGTCCGGTCACCAGGCAGGCTCGCAACGTAGCGAGGCAGGACCGCCGACGGCGCCCCCTCGTGGCAGATTGCACGGATGACGACCGACCTGAAGGCTTCGTACTCCCTGCCCTGCGACGTCGAGACGGCCTACGCCGCCCTGTCGAGTGAGGCCTGGCCGCAGACCAAGGCCGCGCAGCTCGACGACGGCAGCCGGCTCGAGAGCCGCGAGGAGCGCGCTGACGGCGGCGTCGTCCTGCACTGCACCCGCGGCCTGCCCTCGGGCATCCCGGGCTTCCTCGAGAAGATCCTCCCGGCGGACGGCCGCGCCGGACAGACCGACACCTGGGGCCCTGCCCTGCCGGACGGCTCGCGCGCCGGCACGTGGAAGGCGGACGTGCCGGGTGCGCCGGTCGACGTGCGCGGCTCGATGCGGCTCGTGCCGACGGCGGCCGGATGCGACTACGTCATCGAAGGCACGGCGAAGGTGAAGATCCCGCTGATCGGCGGCAAGGCCGAGAAGGTCGTCGCCGACATGACCACCAAGACGACCGCGGCCGAGGCAGGCGTGCTGCGCGGGATGGTCAGCGGCTGAGCAGGGAGCGGACCAGGCCGCCGACCAGGGCGGGAGTGATGAGCCCCCTGCCCAGCCCGAGCTCCGCGAGGTCGTCGAAGGCGCGTCCCGACCGGGCGCTCGCCGCGACCCCTGCGTCGACGACGCCGGGACGAGCCGTGAGCCGGGCCAGCAGCGTCGTGTGCCGCAGGTGCCGTCCGAGCTCGGTGTGCAGCGACGAGGCGTACGCCGCCCCCGCGTCGCCGGCTCCGACCGCGGCAGCGCCGGCGAGGCGGCCGGAGAGCAGGGCGTAGAAAATGCCCTCTCCCGTCAGCGGGTTGATGAGCGACATCGCGTCACCGGCCAGCAGCACCCGGCCGGCCGGCTGCGAGGGGCGGCTCGTGGACAGCGGCAGGTGATGGCTGACCATCCGCTCCGGGTCCAGGCCGGGCAGCATCGCCTCGAGCCTGCCGTGCAGCTCGGCCTTCCCGCCGCGAGGGGCGGCGCGCAGCGACGGCAGCAGCATCCCGAAGCCGACGTTCGACGTGCCGTCGCCGGCGTCGAAGCGCCACGCGTAGGCCGGCCAGTCGTCCTTGGCCATGACGATCAGCTGCTCCGGCTCCCCGGGCGGAGAGGCGGCGTAGCCACGCACCGCCACGGCGGTGCTCCCGTCCGGCTGCCGCCGCAGGCCCAGCTGGCGACGGACGACGCCGTTCGCGCCGTCGGCTCCGACGACCACCCGTGCGGCCAGCTCGCCGTCCAGCACGACCCGGTCGGACCGCACCTCCAGCCGGCGGACCATCCGGCGCTGGAGGACCGCTCCGCGGCGTACCGCCGCCTCCACGAGCCGGGCGTCGAGCAGCGTCCGGGGCACGACGTGGTCAGGACGGCGCAGGGTCGACACGACCTCCTCGCCCCCTGGGGAGACGATCCGCAACCGGCGCACCGGCACCCGGTCGCCGAGCACGTCGGCCGCGCCGAGCCGGGCCAGCTCGTCGAGCGCGTGCGGCGCGATCCCGTCACCGCAGGACTTGTCGCGCGGGAAGTCCGCGCGGTCGAGCAGGAGCACCGAAACGCCCGGCCGGGCGCGCAGCGCGGACATCGCCGCTGCGGCCCCGGCAGGGCCGGCACCGACCACGACGACGTCCCACAGCCGGTCCTCAGCCCCGTCGTCCACGGTGACAGGATGCAGGTCATGTCCGTGCCCCGCCCGTCCAGGCCCCGTGTCCTGTCCGGCATCCGCCCGACCGGCGACAGCTTCCAGCTGGGGAACTACGTCGGAGCGGTCCGCCACTGGGCCGGCATGCAGGACGAGAGCGACTGCTTCTTCTTCCTCGCCGACCTGCGCGTGCGGGCCCGCAGCTGAGCAGGCTCCGGCGACTCGGTCAGCGCGTGCAGGTCGGCGAGGAAGAAGAAGCAGT